>CALINF010000161.1 GCA_938045215.1 uncultured Halieaceae bacterium
GTCGTCATCTGGGCGCCAGTTTGCAACGAGCCTCCAGGTAACCTCATCCCAGTCCTGCGTGTCTTTCAGGGCGCCTTCCGGTGTGGTGAAGCCCGTTTGCGCTTTGTATGCGAGCAAAGATGAATCAGGAAGCACCTGCTGGGAGAATTCCTTTTCATCGTAGCTATAGCGTAAGCCCGCACCTATATCAAAACTGTCACTGAATCCGTACTTCAGATCGAGGTAAGCAGAATAGCCCTCGTACTTACCCTTGATGCGGTTGCGGTCGTTGATGTTGCCATCTGCAGAGGGCGTCCAATCACAGCTGCTGAAATAATAGTCCAGGTAGTAGTCGCAGTAGTAGGTATCGCCGTTGTAGGCATCCAGGTAATTGTAGTAATCGAACAAATCACTACAGGTGTTGTACCAATATCCCAGGCAGTACACGTCTTCTTCCTGCTGACCAAGGAATACCGTATCGATGTCCTCACTGTAGTATGAGGCACCCGCGTACCAGCCTAATGGTCCGTCGTCATTAGACGTCAGGCGAAATTCCTGTTCAACGTACTCTCCGCTCTGCTCCTGTCCGTAATTAAACGTGCGTGTGGGCAAGCCGTCGTAGTCCTCGACATAGCCATAGTCGTGGTCTTTGTAACCCGTAAGCGAGCTTAGCGTCGCAAAACCCAGGTCATAGTCGATCAACAAGCCCACTGAGTAGATTTCAGCTTCATCTTTGGGCTTCAGCGAGTTGTCGTTGTTTACCGTCAACTTGTCATTGGACAGCGGGATGGGCTCGCCGCCGTTGATACGAGTCTGGTTGATGTTGAAGGCGTCGCCCTTACCTGTGGCGCGATAGACTGTGCCGAACTGATCGCGATCGTCATATTCGAACATGAGGTCAGCGGTCAGGCGCTCATTCTCATACCGTGTGGTGATCCTGAAGCTCTGGTTTTTATGATCAATCAGATCGGGGCCACCGGCCAGGTTTTTGACATAGCCATCTTCCTCAGAGTGATAGCCAGCGATGCGTACCGCTAGATTGTCAGTAATTGGGTAGTTAACGCCACCTTCGAAGACAAGTACGTCACGTTCACCGACATCCAGCTCCGCGTAGCCTTCGACTTCTGAGACGTTTGGCTTATTGGTAATGATATTCATCGCACCGCTGACGGAGTTCCGGCCAAACAGAAACCCCTGAGGGCCGCGGAGTACTTCAGCGCGTTCAATATCGTACAGGCTGGATACAGCTGCACCATTTCGTCCCTGATAGAGTCCGTTCTTATAGAGGCTGACCGATGGATCGCCGCCATTACCAAAGTCGATAGTCCGGATGCCGCGAACACTGACGAAATCCAGGAAGCTGTCTTTACTGTTGCCGCTGATGCCGGGTGTGAAGCTAATCAAATCCTTGATGTCGTTCAGGTTGATCGCGCGAATTGCATCACCTGACATAGCTGTGATCGCAATCGGTACGTCCATCACGGATTCAGCGCGTTTTGTTGCCGTGACGATCACTTCCTCAAGTTGCTGCGCATGCAATGACTCAGCAGCAAAGCCTGCCATCAATGCAATCGATACAGCTTGCGCCATAGAAGTGCGCTTGAGTGCACCAACTTGAGGCTGTTTGACTGGTCTGTGCGTCAGCTTGTTGTTCGGAAATGGCTTCATTATTGTTCCTCCGGCGGTAGCTGATAGTAAGAGCAATTAGCATGCCAGCTAGTTGCAATTAGAGTTAGCTTGTCATGCTGATGCCTGCTGCGACATCCCCCAAAAGTGTTAATCACTTGCCAAGAGGCTACCGCCAATCGATGTGACCTGCAACGGTCTGTTTTTTCTTTAGTCTGTGGGTGCCGATGAACAGTAATGTTCGGTGGTAGTGGGTAGTTCGCGCTGCCGCGGATTTGCTAACGCCGTAGCTAGGTCAGCAGGTTCTCTGGTATTCCCTCGTCGATCAGCGTTTGTCGCATAGGCTCAAGCTGTGACTCATAGCGCCGCCAGCGTCCAACGGAGCGTGTATGTGCCGGTTGACGCACTTGTACTGCGCTGGCAGTGGTAACAGCAGCTTTCTGCTCATGGAAGTTTAGACACGCTTCTTCCCAGGGGAGTCCGAGAAAGTCGATCAGGGCGCGCGCATTGGGCTCAAGGTTACTTGCAGTGTCCTCGTACGAGATATCGAAGAAGCGATCGCCAAAACGTTCGCGCCAGGTGGCCATTAACTGAAAATATCTGGCGTGATGCCGCGCCATTTCTTCCTGCTGATAGGAATGCAGGTAGGCATCGGCAAACAGTTGCTTGAAACTGGCAAAACACGCATCCATTGGATTTCTTCGCAGGTGCACGATTTTGGCGTTGGGCAGCGCCTTGAGGATCAGGGGTATGTACAGATAGTTTGGCGGCAGTTTGTCGACGAACCGGGGAAGATTCCCCCGTAATTTAGCTGTGAGCTGAAGGTATGAGCCACCCAGCCGCCGTGGATCTATGTCGGCCGCCAGTGTCGCGAGTTTGGCGGACTGGTGTTTGGGCTCCCGGTAGTCCGATAGCCTTCTTATACATTGGCCAAATTGCTTCAGCTCTCCTGCTGAGAAAACCGTCGAATGGCTGGTGATAATACGTTCCACCAGCGTGGTACCGGTTCGAGGCTGTCCCACTACAAATATGGGCGCAGCGCTTTCGTGTCCTGGCTCGCCCCTATCCATCCAGTCCCGGGTAAAGGTATCGCGGAATGCATCGTACATCTCGATCTCTGCCTGCTCATCGAAATCGATAACGCTGCGTCTGGCGGCCGCGCCGCGGGCAAAGGCTGTAAACGCGCTGTCCCAATCCTCCAGATCTTCCAGCTCCTTGCCCAACCCATAGTTGAGAAACGCAAGCCCCTTGGGGTTGCGACCTTCCTGTTCTACGAGTCGCTCCAGTTCAACGACATGACTGCGATCTTTAGCCTTTTTGAGCCCGGAAAGTAGCCAATGGGCGTTGGGGTTTCCGGGCTGCACCTCCAGAGCTCTGTGCAGCAGCGATTCCGCTTCATCCATATGGTCGAGAAACATCTGGTTGTTGGCCTGATTAATCAAAAACTGCAGCCTCTTTGGCTCCTTTTCGAGTGCTTTGCTGATCCACTTTCCAGCCTCTGGCTGATCTCCCATCAGTCCGTAGACGGTGCCAATCAGGTCGTCAACGATGGGATTGTCATCGCTATGTGCCACGGCCTGCGCCAACGCTTTATCCGCTCTGCCAGGCTGTCCGGCCTGAGCAAAAAGGCGCGCGAGATTGGCCCACGCCGCGCCGTGATCGGGCTGCAGTTTTGTGACCGACCCAAACGCATGTACTGCGTTCCAGGTCTGCTTCAGTTCCAGTGCGATTAAGCCCACCAGGAAGTGCGCTTCCACCAGATCGGGCTTTGCTCCCAGCAGGCGCCTGCAGCAGTCACCTGCCTCATTCAGGCGACCCGCCGAGAGGTGCATGAAACCTTCTCTGAGCGTGACCTGCATCCAGGGGGCCTGCTTGGCGGTGGAGCGGTTTGTCATAGTTGAGTCTTCTATCTCAGTGCCAGAGTTGGGGGTGTTAACCCGAGATCGTTTCATCTTACTGCAATAGGCTTACTGCCTGGAAAGTGGCGGCTGCATATACGCTACAAGCGTATCGCCACCTGCATAATTCTGTGCACTCATCAGGGAGTCAAGGAACAGGTAAAACAGTTCTGCCTGTGAGGAGATCTCCAGCTTTGCATAGGCGTGTTTGCGGTGAAGTTTGACGGTTTCCATGGAGATGGAAAGTTTCTCTGCTACCGTTTTGGTGCTGTGCCCGTGCAGAACAAGGTTGATAACCTGGGTCTCTCGTTCGGTCAACAAACTGGAACCGAAAGCGGTAAGAGCGCCATGTAGCTGTGCCCGCAGATTTTGTGACGCGGCGCTGGAGGTATGTGATGCCCAGTGTTGCTGGCAAAGTACCTCGATAGTGGGGGCGATCGCTACCAGTGTTGCGAACTGGGTTGTTGAAAAGCGCGTGCGCGGGGTGATCTTTCCCAGCGCGATATTGATGAAGCCATCTTCCATCACGGGAAACACATAGCCGCACTCGTCTCGATAACCGCAGTTTCGATACCAGTTTTGGTAGTACTCGGTGTCTTTGAAGCCCGTTGGGGATAGGTCGCGCAAGCGGAAGACACCGAACCTGCGATCTCGCTCTGCAGCGAGATAATACGGATCCAGCAGGAAGGCCCCCTTAACGAAGCGGTCCAGTGTTGACGTGCCCGGTGCGTCCGGCTCCTCAAAGTATTCAATGATGGGCATTGCACCACGCGGGTAAACGATGATGGTCGCATCATCGATGGGAATCACCGCCTTCAGGGTAGCGATCAGCTGCTGCGCAAAGTCCTCCTGACCCACCAGTGGGATGAGTTTTGCCAAATGTTGGCTGTAGCTGGCGTAGGCGGCGAGATCAGGCATAGTTCAAGGTTAGATTGCTGTTCGGGGTCATGGTGTGTCGCCTCAGGAACGTCATCATAGCGTGATTGCCACCCAATCTAAAAATGCCTGATTGGCGCGGGAGATGGCTCGCCCTTTGCGCTTGGCCAGGGCCATGTCCACTGATGTATCACCCAGGATGGGAATACCTGCAATACCGGGCTCTTGCTGCGCAAGCATCTGTAGGCCGACAGTCATGCCTACACCCTGTTTCACCATGCGCATCAGCAGTGGAAGAAAATTAGTCTGCAGGCGCAGGTTCAGTGTCGTGCCGGTTTCGAGGCAAAGCGCGTCCAGTTTGCTGCGAATAAAGTAACCGCTCTCGTAGAGCACCATGGGTTGGTCTTGCAGCTCCTCGATAGTGACTGTTTTACGCCCGGCCCAGGGATGATTGGAGGCAACGCAGAGCACCATTTTTTCCTGCACCAGGGGTATCAGGTCGAGCTCATTGGATTGCTGCTCACGGTGAGTGACGCCTATTTCCACTCGGTCTTCGAGCAGCAGGGCCTCCACTCGCTCTGTACCTGCCTGCGTTACCGCAGCACTCAATCCACTGTGTTCATTGAGGAACGCTGACAGCAGGTCGGGCAGATAATAGGTGGCCAGCATGGATGGGCACGCGATATTCAACTCACCCTGTATCAGGTCGCGCAGGGAAGAACTGGTAGCGAGCAGTTCGGAGGATTCCTGCAGGATTCTACGAGCTCTGCGCAATACTTCCACGCCCTCGCTTGTGAGCATGACGTCACGGCCTGATCGATCCAGCAGTTGCAGCCCCAGCGATTCCTCGAGTTTGCGCACGGCGATGCTCACAGCCGGCTGCGCCATATGCAGCTGATGCGCTGCCCGGCTGAAGCTGCGGTTGTCGGCTACGGCGGCAAAGATTTCCAGCTTACGAAAGTCCATGTCGTTAATATACAAAATATATTCAAGTTATTAAAAACATATATTTTATCAATGTCATGGGCTTTGCTACTGTTCGCGCCTGACTACGTGCAACATCGGGAGCGATCATGAGTAAGGGTAAACAGTGGCAGAAGCTGGACTGGCAGGATCCCTTCTTGCTGGAACAACAATTAACTGACGAACAGCGCATGGTGCGCGATAGCGCGCGTCAATATGCTCAGGGTCAGTTGCAGCCGCGACTGCAGGAAGCATTTCGCAAAGAAGAGACCGATCCTGAAATTTTTCGTGAAATGGGCGCTCTGGGGCTGCTGGGCTCTACCATTGATGGCTACGGGTGCCCGGGCGTCGATTACGTAAGCTACGGCTTGATCGCACGCGAGGTCGAGCGGGTGGATTCGGGTTATCGCTCGATGATGAGTGTGCAGTCGTCGTTGGTGATGTATCCGATCTATGCGTATGGCACAGAGGCCCAGCGCGAAAAATACCTGCCCAAACTTGCTACCGGCGAGTGGATTGGGTGTTTTGGACTGACCGAGCCAGATCACGGCTCTGATCCTGGCGGTATGGTCACGCGGGCTCGCAGCGTTGACGGTGGCTACAGCATAACCGGCGCGAAGATGTGGATCAGCAACAGCCCGATCGCCGATGTATTTGTCATCTGGGCCAAGACCGATGATGACAAGATTCGCGGCTTTGTGCTCGAGAAGGGTATGCCGGGCCTGAGCGCACCCAAGATCGAGGGGAAGCTCGCGCTGCGTGCGTCCATCACCGGCGAAATCGTCATGCAGGACGTATTTGTATCCGCCGAACAACTTCTGCCTGATGTCGAGGGCCTCAAGGGTCCGTTTGGCTGCCTCAACAATGCGCGCTACGGCATCGCCTGGGGCGCTCTGGGGGCGGCAGAAGCTTGCTGGCACGCGGCGCTCAATTACACCATGGAGCGTACCCAGTTTGGCCGGCCACTTGCCTCCAAACAGTTGATTCAATTGAAGCTGGCCGATATGCAAACCGAGATCAGCCTGGGGCTGCAGGGTTGCCATCGAGCGGGTGAACTGATGGATGCGGGCAAGATTGCGCCCGAGTTGATTTCACTGATCAAGCGCAATTCCTGTGGCAAGGCACTCGATGTCGCGCGCGCGGCGCGGGATATGCTCGGTGGTAACGGTATTTCCGATGAGTACCCCGTGATGCGTCATATGGTGAATCTGGAGGTGGTTAACACCTACGAGGGGACGCACGATGTGCACGCGTTGATCCTGGGCCGCACCCAAACCGATATCCCGGCATTTTAGCAGTGGGCGCGCTCTCGCATATTCGGGTGCTGGACCTGTCCCGGGTGCTGGCTGGCCCCTGGGCAAGCCAGATACTGGCGGACCTGGGCGCTGAGGTTATCAAGATAGAGCGCCCCGGGCACGGTGACGACACACGTGCCTGGGGACCGCCGTTTATGTCTGATAGCGACGGCGAGCCGACCTCGGAGTCGGCCTATTACCTGTGCACCAATCGGGGCAAGCAATCGGTCTGCGTGGACATGAAGACACCCGAGGGGCAGGCCGTAATCCGCCAGCTCGCAGCAGACAGCGACATTCTTATCGAGAACTTCAAGGTGGGCGGTGCTGCCGGCTTTGGGCTCGACTATCCCTCGTTGGCGCAACTCAACCCCCGCCTGGTGTACTGCTCGATCACAGGTTTTGGTCAGAACGGCCCGCTTAAAGACAGGCCGGGCTATGACTTTCTGGTGCAGGCCATGGGTGGCCTGATGAGTGTTACCGGGGAGAAAAACGGTGAGCCCGGCGCTGGCCCGCAGAAAGTGGGAGTGGCGCTCACAGACATTATGACCGGCTTGTATGCCGCTATCGGTATTCTTGCGGCTCTTGCCGAGCGTGACCAATCAGGATTGGGTCAACACGTTGATCTGGCGCTGCTGGATGTCACGGCGGCGACGCTGGCGAATCAGGCGACCAACTACCTTGTGGGTGGTATGAACCCCACGCGGCTGGGCAATGCGCATCCCAATGTAGTGCCATACCAGTCCTTCGTGTGTGCTGATGGCCATTTGATTGTGGCAGTCGGGAATGACGCACAGTTTCGTCGTTTTGTAGTAGAGCTCGGGCTGCCGGAACTGGCGGATGACCCTCGTTTTGTGACGAACCGCAAGCGCGTGGAACACCGGGAAGAGTTGATTCCGCCGCTGCAGGCAAAAATGCTGGAACAGTCCAAGCAGGAGTGGATCGACCGTCTTGAACAGGCTGGTGTACCGGCCGGGCCGATCAATTCGGTAGCCGAGGTCTTCGATGAGCCGCAGCTCGCTGCAAGGCAGATGCGTGTGCAGGTACCGCATCCACTCAACCCCGAACTTGAGCTCGTTGGTAGCCCGATCAAGCTGTCGCGCACGCCGGTGGACGACCGTCGCCCGCCGCCCATGCTGGGAGAACACACCGAGCAGGTACTGGCAAAGCTTGATCTCCCCTGATTGACGTGTGAGCGGATGACAACGTGCGCGTTGCTGCGCGGCGTTATCTGGAGAGTACGCTGGCTCAGGAAGTCCCTGAGACAGACTACTCGCGCGGGTCTGTTGTGTCTGAGTCGATAGTTGGTGGCGCAGCCGTAGGAATGCAGTAAGCATCTGGCCGGTGCGCGTGTGTTTTAGCAGCGCTCCACAAGCAGCGCGCTGCCGCTGCCGCCAGCGCCACTGGCGGCGATTAAGCCCAGCGACAGTGAAGACCGTTCAAGCTCGTCCAGCAATGACCCTGTCATCATAGCGCCCGTCGCGCCCATCGGATGACCCAGCGCTATTACGCCACCGTTTACATTGAGCTTGTCACCTGGGATGCCCAGCGTTTGCTCGGCCTTGATGATGGTAGCAGCGAAGGCCTCGTGCAGCTCAA
>CALINF010000162.1 GCA_938045215.1 uncultured Halieaceae bacterium
CACTACGCACTATCGTAGTCTCTTGCTTAGCTGCTGATTGCCGGCAATGACTTGAGCAGCAGCGTGACACCTGCAATCGTTACTGAATCTTCCTCACATTTCAGACCCAGAGCGCGTGCGCGTGCTATCACGCTATCCAACGTGTCTGGTGCGGCTATCCCAATCTCAAAACCGATCAACCTGTCCTGCTTCCCTGCCATGAAAGTAAGTGTTGATGAGGCCAGCTTGATGGTTTGTTCGGTACAGGCTTGTCCCAGGGCATCGCTCCAGCGAGACGCAAGCAGTTGTGGGTCCGGGCCCTCAATCACAGCGCCTGTAAGCGCACCTGGTCGTGATTGTGTGCGCCAGTGTGATCCGCCCCAACGCCAGGAACCCGTGGGTCTGGCTTCATCAATGGAAACGATAGCCGCGCCCACATCTGCCGGGTGCAGGTGGCTGGCCGCGATATCCTCAAGGTCTATGTTCCAAACGCGACGCAGTCCGGTGCTATCGCACCGTGCCCGACTTCTTCGTATATCCTCGACCTCAAAAATTGCCATGTAGCCGCCGGGCCCTTGCCTATCCAGAAAGCGCTGCGCAGGGGCAGTGGGAGTGTGTGGTACGACAATTTCCAAAAACTGGTCGCCAATGGCGAACACGGCATTATCCAGTCCAAACTCGGCCACGCCCGGATCTTCGAAGGGTGCCCCTAGCCCGAGTAGCTGGCGTAGCTGATCGGCCGTGTCAAGCGTGTCGCTTGCTATGACCAGCTGTCGAAGTCTGGGAAGAGAAGTGCTTGGCATACGATAATCCAGGGCAACGCACACGTTTCAAGTTAGCGAAACGCGCGCGTACTGCAGTGATCCTTAGACGCCGTCGAAGTATTCAACGCTGGGAGCCGCTGCAAGGCAGCCGCCCATCTTCTTACCCAGTTCGCGAAAATAGTCGGTGCCGCCGTGGTGCTCCAGCGCTGCCTGGTCTGCATACTCCTCCAGCACAACGTACACCTGTCCATCTGTGCGTGATTTGTGTAGCTGGTAGAAATTACAGCCCTTTTCATTCTGGTTTACTTTAGCAACCAGGTCGGAAAAAACAGCTTCAAACTCTTCGTTTTTGCCTTCTGCAATGGTCAGTGTTGCAACGACGCCAATAGTCATAGAGTGCTCCGGTTTGTATTGTGATTATGTCTGGGATCCTCGCTGCGATTTAAATTAACGCGCGGGTGCACGATAGTGCCATACAAGGCGACTGTGAGCTACAACTCGCCACAGCGCCCTCAGTACTTGACACCGAACTGCCAGAGGCAGAGAGTACGTATTACATGCCTCATGGAGTAGTGTGTCATGATAATAAGAGCTTACGGTTTACTCAGTTACCTTTTCGCAATGACGGTTTTCGTCGTGTTCATCCTCTTCACTAACAATCATCTGGGCGTGTTTGGCATACCCGAGCTGTTGCCACTCAATATTGATCACTTGAACGGATCGCCATCGAGTTTTCCGCTGGTTATCAATCTTGTGCTGCTGCTATTGTTTGGCTTGCAGCACAGCGTGATGGCTCGAGGGCCTTTCAAGGACTGGCTTACCAGACTCCTGCCCGAAAGTGCTGAGCGCAGCACCTACGTGTTGATGACAGGCGTTGTAATGTTGTTGATCGTGCTGTTTTGGCAACCAATGACAACTGTAATCTGGCGCGCGGAAAGTGATGCATTGCGTGTTGCTTTGACGGTGCTATTTTTTGTTGGCTGGACAATCACATTCCTGGCAACGTTCATGCTCAACCACTTCCATCTGTTCGGTCTGCAGCAATCTTTTAATCATGAAGACCCTGACGCAGGCGCCAAGGTGTTTAAAACCCCTCTATTTTATCGTCTGGTGCGGCATCCGATACAAACCGGTATCGTGGTGGCCATGGTGGCAACACCAGATCTAACCGTGGGTCGCGCTTTACTGGGTGGCGGTATGCTGGTGTATGTGGCCATAGGCTTGTATTTTGAGGAGAAAGACTTGTTGGCTTTCTTCGGTGATACCTATCGCGACTACAAGTCCAGGGTGCCCGGTGTTATACCGGGACTGAAGGGCAGGGGTGGTTCCTGAGATACGGCGTATAGCAGGGTTGTTCAGGCGTCGGTGATTGCAAGCAGGCGCTCGTAAGCCCCTAGATAACCCTCTTTGAATTCCTGCACCACCTGCCCGGCTGAGAGCGATTGGTTCATCAGCCCCACGCCTTGTCCTACCCAGTAGGTTGCCAGCTGTTTAGCACCTTCGTGTCCACCCTCACTCAGCTTGTCGATGTAGCGCAACGCTGGTTCTGACACGAACGACTGCAGTGGCATGGGTAGTGGAGTCGGTGCGTCGTCGCGTTCCCAGGCGTCGGTCCAGGGTGAACGCAGCTGTCTGGAGTGTTTACCTGTTCTTGAGCGAGACCGTACGGTGTCGCGCGATGAGGCGTGTAGCATTTTCTCTTTGACGACCGGGTTGGTTTCCGCCTCGGTCGTGGTAAGCCACACCGAGCCGCACCAGGCACCATCAGCTCCCATGGACATGGCTGCGGCCATCTGCTCGCCGGTGGTGATGCCACCGGCCGCCAATATTGGCGTTGATGCCCCCATACCTTTTACGGCAGCATAAGCCTCGGGAATCAGTACCATGGTGGATACGTCCCCGCAATGCCCGCCAGCTTCGCCCCCGGCAACGATAAGCATATCCACACCAGCACGTACTTGATTCACTGCGTGTTCTTTGGCACCAACCAGCGCCCCTGTGTATACATTGTGAGCTTTGGCCATTTCCAGCATATTCTGGGGTGGAACACCCAGCGCGTTGACGATAAGTTTGATGGGGTACTGGAAGGCGACCTCCATGGACGAAGCAGCGCCCTCGGCACGCAAATTCTTGGCAAATGTCGCCGATTCAACCCGTTGCTCCTCCAGATCGACAGATTCCATATCGAACTTTTCCATAAGACCGGAAGCAAATGACTTGTGCTCCTGTGGTACGGCGTCCAGCAGTTGTTGGGGGTCAAAAGCCTCATTTTTTCCCTCTATGCTACTGGGCACAATCATATCCACGCCAAATGGCTTGCCATCTATGTTTGCAACAATCCAATCGAGTTCTTCACGCAGGCGATCTGGTGGTAGATTGACAGCGCCAAACACACCCATGCCGCCAGCTTTGGAAACCGCAACGACGACATCTCTGCAGTGAGTAAAGGCAAGGAGGGGAAATTCGATATCCAGCATGTCGCATATGGGTGATTTCATTGACGGCTCCAGTAGATGAATTCAGTTTAACTGTTAGGTGCGCCGGTTCGCAGTGGCGCTCATACAGTGCGGAACTGCGCGTGGCGAGCAAAGCGTATGCCAGTTGTCGGCTAATCCGGTTACAGTTGCCATTTTAGTGTAGACGGATGTGAGTTGAAGGCAATGGAGGCAATAGCTGTTATCAAGTCTGAGCTCGACCCCAAGCTTGATTTGCTGTTGATGTACCTCGAGTCGGTTCAGGACATGCAGGCTCACCAGTTTTTTGCCTCGATCCAGAATAATCTGCGCGCGTTACAGCAGGAGGAGCAGGTGCTGGAGTTGTTCATCGCACTATCGATGACCGCTTTTCAGCCGTTCATGCTCGATCCCTTTGCGGTGCGGCTGACTGATGACATTCTCGAGTATGCGCAGCAAATATCAGAAGCGTACTCCGCGGATACGGGCACGTCTCATTAGCGCTACCGATACGTGAAGTGCCACGCGCATCTCTCGATGCGCGTGGCTCACAGCAGGCTATGGCCCTGTGTTGCCCTGCGCTTCTGCGCGTTCAGCCATGGCATTATGTGCCTGACTGAGGACATATGCTCGAACGTCTTCTGCATCTTCAGGACTTAAGTACTCTGCAAACGAAACCATGCCATTTGAGGCTAGGGCGCCGTTGAGGACCACGCTGGCCCAGGAGTCGGAATTAGATGTAATTGCAGACCAACGCAGGTCTGGCAGTACGCCGGAGCTGATAGCAAGAGGTCCGTGGCATACGGTGCAGTTTCGCGCATAGGCAACTGTTCCTCGCGCTATCATATCTTCATCACCGAACGACTCTGCTTTTGCAGTGCGATCAATAGTGGGCATTTCAGGCTTGGAGATAGTGCCTGTTGCGCCCAGTTTGAACGTGACTACTTTGCCAACCGTCGACTGAACTTTTTGATCATAGGCAAGGCCACTGCTAAGGCCATACGCGCTGCCCCAGCCGGTAGTGATGGTAACGTACTGTTCGCCATCTATGGCAAACGTACCGGGTCCGGAGGCGGCACCCGAGCGTACGTCATGTGACCAGAGTGCCTCGCCTGTAGCGGCGTTATAGGCTACAAAATCACCATTGAGCTTGCCCTGAAAAACGAGATTCCCAGCTGTGGACAGGACGCCGCCATTCCAGGCATTGCCATGTTCTACTGACCAGCGCGCGCTTTGAGACTGTGGGTCCCACGCAATGAGCCGACCTTTGAGTGTTGCCCGCATTGCCTTGACATCTGCCCGAGTAGCAATGGGTGGTACATCGGTGGAGAAGTCCATGCCGGTGTTCCAGCCTGTGGGGTTGGTGGCAAATTGTGAATCCTCTTTGTACGCTTGTGGAATCTCCTGCGCTGGAATGTAGGCCAGTTTCAGATCCGGGTTATAGGCCATAGGATGCCAGTTGTGTGCGCCCAGTGGTCCGGGATTCAAGATTATAGACTTGGTGCCGTAGCGCGCACCCTCGGCCTCTATTGGTCGGCCATTCTCATCAAGACC
>CALINF010000163.1 GCA_938045215.1 uncultured Halieaceae bacterium
CATTCCCGCCGATCGCACCGTGGTAACAGAAAGCGGCATTCATACGATTGATGATGTATCGGCCATGCGCGAGCGCGATGTGCATGCCTTTTTGGTGGGCGAAGCGTTTATGCGCGCAGATGAGCCCGGAGACAAACTGCGAGAATTGTTCTTCTCCTGACGCCTGTCTACCGACTTTCCGAAATGCGGCGGTTTTAGCGGGTGCCGTATACCACCATCGTTTTACCGGCCACAGACACCAAACCGTCTTGCTCAAGGTTTTTCAGTACTCTACCGGCCATTTCGCGAGAACAGCCAACGATCTTACCCAGTTCCTGACGCGTAATTTTGATTTGCATACCGTCAGGGTGAGTCATAGCGTCTGGCTCCCTGCACAGGTCAAGCAGGGTGTGAGCGATACGACCAGACACGTCGACAAAGGCCAAATCCTTAAGTTTGCGTGTGGTCTGGCGAAGGCGAACGCCCATTTGTTGGGCGATGGCAAATAGAATATCCGGGAACTGGCTGCGAACCTGGTGGAACCGCTCGTAGGTGATCTCCGCAACCTCGCATTGGGTTTTCGCCATGATCATGGCGCTGCGAACCTCCTCATGGTTGTCAACACCGAACAGCCCCATTTCGCCGAAAAAATCACCGGGGTTCAGGTAAGTGACCACCATCTTGTGCTCGGCGTCGGCTTCATCTTCAACCAGTACCGATACTGAGCCCTCCAGAATCAGGTACAAGCGATCACTGTTCTCGCCTTCGCGCAGTAAAATGCTCTTGGCCTTGTAATCCTGGCGCTGGCAATGGCGGAGAAAGTTCTCCACGTTGGGAATCGCTTTGCTTACCTGTGGCTTGATCACCCACTGCCCCTTATGTATTGGATTTCGTTGTAGTTTTGCCTGAGTTTAACCCACCGTGTCGGCAAGTAAAATGGTACTTGTTGTGCTAAGCTCGGCCGCCCAAAAACGTGGCTCAGAGCGAGATTTTTATGCAGGCAACGGTGAAGTGGACGGATGGCGCGATGTTTGTAGGCGAGTCCGGCAGCGGACATTCCGTGGTGATTGATGGTCCCGAGGACCTCGGTGGTCGCAACATGGGTTTTCGTCCCATGGAGATGGTGCTCATCGGTACGGGTGGCTGCTCGATTTACGACGTAATGAGTATGTTGAAGAAGTCGCGCCAGAAAGTGGTGGACTGCCGGGTAGAATTACAGGCCGAACGCGCCGACGCTGTGCCTGCGGTGTTTACCCGTATTCATATGCATTTTGTCGTGTCGGGAACAGGTCTAAAGGATTCGCAGGTCAAGCGTGCGGTCGCGCTATCGGCCGAGAAATACTGCTCTGCTTCAATAATGTTAGGTGCAGGCGGCGTTGAGATTACACATAGCTATGCGGTTGAGGAATTTGCCGCAAGCTGATTCCGTTTGCGGGGTCTGGTTGGCTCTCATGATAGCTGCACAGTAAAGAATGGCGGCAACCGATCCCAGCACCTACATTCATTCGCTACACCCAGTAACTACTCTTGGTCATCACCTGCGAAACAGCGCTCATCGCGTCTTTTACCGGGCGTGGAAAATCGGCGCCGCCAGCTTGCAGTGCGTTTTCACCGTGACGCTGCTCGTCTTCCAGCATGGTCTGCAGAATCAAGCGTGACTTGCGATCATCTTCCGGCAGGTCTTTCAGGTGGTCGCGCAGGTGCTGGCAAACACGTTCTTCGGTTGCAGCAACAAACCCCAGGCTGACCTTATCGCCGATCACACCGGCTACTGCGCCGATCGTGAACGATAGTCCGTACCATGCGGGATTGAGTGTGCTTGGGCGGGAGTTCAGTTCGCTGAGCCGCTGCTCACACCATACCAGATGGTCTACTTCCTCTGATGCCGCTTCCTGCATCTCCTGACGTACGTCGGGCAGTTTGGCGGTCAGGGCTTGCCCCTGATATAGCGCCTGGGCGCATACCTCGCCGGTGTGATTCACGCGCATCAGGCCTGCCACGTGTTTGCGTTGCTCGTCGCTTAGCTCCGACTCGCTATGACCCTCTGCGGGTGATGGGCGCGTGGCGTGGTTGCCGCGGGTGCTAAGGGTGCGCAGCACGGTATCGGCTTCACCGATCAGACGATCCAGTAATGAGAGTTTGCGCTGGCTCAACGGTTGCTCCTGTACATATTGAACAATGGTGAAAGTTCAGGAGTCCCGACTATAGCGCGCTATGGCGCGCCATCCAATATCGCGCCGCAGCGTCATGCCGTCCCAGCCGATGGCATCTGCTCCCGCGTAGCAGGCAGATTGAGCCTCAACGATAGTGTCGCCCAGCGCGGTTACGCACAGTACTCGACCGCCGCTGGTGACAACCTGGTCATCTGCCAGCGCAGTACCTGCGTGGAATACCTTGATGTGATCGGGTTGAGGGCTGTTAAGGCCATGGATGGGCATGCCTTTGCCATAGCTGCCCGGGTAGCCGCCTGCGGCCAGAACAACACCCATTGCGCAGCGGGAATCCCACTTGGCCTCGGCACTATCGAGCGTGCCTGCAAGCGCGCTTTGGCACAATGCAACCAGATCAGACTGCAGACGCATCATGATGGGCTGGGTTTCCGGGTCACCAAAGCGACAGTTGTACTCGATAACCCTGGGTTGACCTTCGGGGCTAATCATCAGGCCCGCATACAGAAAACCGGTGTAGGCGTTGCCCTCAGCCGCCATGCCTCGCACGGTTGGCATGATGACTTCGTTCATGGTTCGCTCAAACACCTGGGCATCCACTACCGGTGCGGGTGAGTAGGCGCCCATGCCGCCGGTATTGGGGCCGGTGTCGCCCTCGCCTATGCGCTTGTGATCCTGGCTGGTGGCCATGGGGAGCACGTGCTCGCCGTCAACCATCACTATAAAGCTGGCTTCTTCGCCTTCGAGGAATTCCTCTATCACCACGCGACAGCCTGCGTCGCCAAACGCGTTGCCAGAGAGCATGTCGATTACAGCTGCCTCGGCCTGCTCCAGTGTCTCGGCCACGATCACGCCTTTACCTGCTGCAAGACCGTCGGCTTTGATCACTATTGGCGCACCCTGAGTGCGCACATAGGCAAGCGCCTCATCAACGTCGGTGAAATTGCCGTAAGTGCCAGTGGGAATGTGATGCCGTGCCAGAAAGTCCTTGGTAAAGGCCTTGGAGCCTTCCAGTTGCGCGGCGCCACGTGATGGGCCAAAGCACGGCAGATCAAGCGTTTGAAAATAGTCGACAATACCATCTACAAGCGGTGCTTCCGGGCCAACAATAGTGAGTGCAAC
>CALINF010000164.1 GCA_938045215.1 uncultured Halieaceae bacterium
GCCATCTCCTTGACGCATTTTAAGCCAATCGGCAAGACGCCTTTGCCCGACATACCACCGGAGCCGTTGCTCAGTATCGGCTGGCCATAGGCGGAGGTGTAACCTGGTCCAACCGTATTGATTGCGCAGATACCGTCGGCACCGGCATCGGCAGCGGCGCGAGCGATCTCGCCTATATCGGGTGTGTTGGGGGTCAGCTTGGGTATCACGGGGATATCTACAACAGCTTTCACTGCGGCGACTATCTCGGCAACCAGCTGTGGATCCTGCCCCATTGCCATGCCATAGCCTTTCGCATGCGGACAAGACAGATTGAGTTCGATGCCGTCTGACACCGGTGCCAGAATCTTTGCCACGGCGACAAACTCTTCCACACTGCCACCAAAGATGGAGGTCAGCAGGAAGCGGTCCTGGGGAATATTCAGCGCAGACATCAACTCCAACGACGCTTCAGCGCCGGGATTGGTGAGGCCCACAGCATTGACGAAGCACCCCGGTGCATACTGGCTCAGTACGGGCTCTCGATAACCCAGCTTCGGCTCCAGGCCAATACTCTTGGTGGTGAGCACGCCCACCTGGGGAACATGGTCAAAGAAGTACTGAATGATAGAAGTGGCTGTTGTCACGATGCCCGAAGGCACGGTAAACGGGCCGGAGAGGGTCTTACCAAAAAATTCTGTAGTCAATTGCACACTCTGGGTTGGCGGTGGGCCGGCATTTGGGTGGCGGCAATTATACTGGCGTTGTTAGGTGGTCTACAATTGCCGCTTTAATCTATCACCCGGGCTGCACATGGCAGCCGATAGTCAGCTTAACCCGCGCTTTGAAGCCATCGGAGATTGCTCTCACTATGCAGACCCGCACGAAACAGCTGTGGCTAGGCGCGCTGGAAACATTGCCACTGGTGGTTGCCGCTTTTCCGTTTGGCATCGTTTTTGGCGCCATGGCCCATGCCAACGGCCTGTCATTTGCGGTGTCGGTGGGTATGTCCTCGCTGGTGTTTGCTGGCGCCTCGCAGTTTATCGCCGTCACGCTGATAGCCAGCGCCGCCATTTTGCCCGTAATCGTACTGACGGTATTTGTGGTTAACCTGAGGCAAATGCTGTACTCGGCGAACCTCATGCATCACGTCGAGCACTGGCCACAGCCGCTGCGCGCATTGCTAGCGTTCTTCCTGACGGATGAAACCTTTGCTGCAGTGACTGATCGCAATAATCGTCACCCCGGTGAACCAGGGTTGAGGTGGTTCTACGCGGGCTCTGCAGGATTTATGTACAGCTTCTGGCAGATAGCGACAGTGCTGGGCTATACACTGGGTGAGCGTATTCCCGGTTTGGCCAACTGGGGTCTGGACGTCGCCATGATTGTCGCATTTATCGGTATCGTAGTGCCGGCACTCAAGCGCCGTGCCGACTGGGGTTGTGCAGCGGTCGCCTTTTTCTCGGCACTGATTACCTACAGCTGGCCGCATCAGTCAGGGTTGCTGTTCTCCTCGCTGCTGGCTATCGCTGTGGGTCTATTGCTGAGCAGGCCCGGGCAGAATCCGGAGGCGCTGCTCAATGAATGACTGGCTGCTCATTGCGCTCATGGCTGTGGTGACGTTCGTGCCACGGTACCTGCCATTTGCCTTGGCGGGCAGAGTGAAGCTACCCGCAACTCTGGAGCGCGGACTCGACTTTGTGCCGGTGGCGGTGCTAACGGCGATCATCGCCCAAACCACGTTGATCCGTGGTGGTGAGTTCGACCTGACAATGGGTAACCTGCACGCCATTGCCGCCGCCGCTGCGTTCGTCGCTGCGCTGGTGACCCGGCATCTGTTCCTGACTATCGCAGTGGGTTTGCTTGTGTTCGGCGGGTTGAAACTGCTGACCCTCTAGAGCGCAGCTCCCCCGAGCTCACAGATACTTCCCGGCATGATGTCGCTGCCTATCAGGTTCCACAAAAGGTTTGGCGCACTTCTTCGTCGGCTTGCGCCGGTGTTGCCAGCGGTTGATCGGCCTCATCGTAGGTAAATGGCTGGGCCGTCCTTGCAATCAGCGTATGAAAAGGTTCGAGATCACCGTCCTCCGCTGCACTGATTGCTTGCGCCACCAGGTGATTGCGCGGGATGAATACAGGGTTTGCACGATACATAGACTGCTGTCTGTCGGCTGGCGACACATCGTCCGCTGCCAGGCGTTCTTGCCAGCGCGCAAGCCAGGGTGCCAGTGACTGGGGTGGTGTGTAGATCTTGCCGACCTTGGCACTGTCACTATCTGGCGCGGCCAGATCCGCCAGATGTCTGAAGGTTAGGGTGAAGTCTGCTTTGGCTTCGGCCATCAGGCTGAACAGGTCTTCTATTAGCGCAGTGTCTTCGTCAGTCGCCTCGATCAGGCCCAGTTTGCGGCTTAAACCGCGATTGTGCGCCTCCATGAACAGGCCGGGAAACTGGTCTACCGCTTCCTGGGCGATGGCTACCGCCGCTTCTTCATTATCGGCCAGTACGGGTAATACTGCTTGCGCCAGACAGGCCAGATTCCATTGCGCAATGCCTGGTTGGTTGCGATAGGCATAGCGCCGGCCCTGGTCTATAGAGCTGAACACGGTATCGGGGTGAAAGGATTCCATGAAGGCGCAGGGGCCATAGTCTACGGTTTCTCCGCACAGCAACATATTGTCGGTGTTCATCACGCCATGCACAAAGCCCAGCAGCTGCCAGTGGGCGATCAGTTCGGCCTGTGCCTTAATCACGCAGCGCAACAAGGCCTGGGCATCGTTGCCACTGTTTAGCGCATCGGGAAAGTGGCGCTGTAGCGTGTAACCCACGAGGCTGCGCAGAGCATCGACATTCTTCTGCGCACTAAAGTATTGGAACGTGCCAACCCGAAGATGACTGCTGGCCACGCGCGCCAACACTGCGCCCGGTTGAAGTGTCTCGCGAACCACCTGGTCGCCGGTTGTCACGGCCGCCAACGCGCGGGTGGTGGGCACTCCCAGCGCAAACATGGCCTCGCTGACAATGTATTCTCGCAGCACCGGGCCCAATGGGGAGCGGCCGTCGCCGCCGCGGGAATAGGGGGTGGGCCCCGAGCCTTTCAGTTGAATATCGTAGCGGTGGCCGGATGCAGTGGAAACTTCTCCCAGCAGGATTGCTCGGCCATCTCCTAGTTGCGGGTTGTAACTGCCGAACTGGTGCCCTGCATAGACGCTGGCGAGTGGTTCAGCGCCGGCCGGCAGATAGTTACCGGCGACAGTAGCGATGCCCTCGGGCGAAGCAAGCCAATCGGGATCAATTCCCAGCGTGATTGCCAGGTCGTGATTGATGGCTAGTGATTCGGGCGTGGACACCGCTGTGGGTGCCTGCAAGCTATAAAAGTAATCTGGCATGCGGGCGAAGGTGTTGTTGAATGGAATAGGGTGTTGGCTGGCCATGTTTTCCTGTCGCTAGTTAGTCTAAGCTTGTGGGTTGAGGTTGCTCATGTATCGCTACGCATGACCGGCCAAGATAGACTATCCAAACCAAAGCAACAAACGGGTAACCATTATGAGTTCTTCAGCCTGGGATACATTGATTACCGGAGCGACCGTATTTGACGGCACTGCCACGCCGCCGCAGCAACTGGATATCGCGATAAAAGATGGCAAAATTACGGCGCGCGGTGTAAATCTGCCGCGCTCAGAGGCCGCTCGGGTGATCGAGGGTGAAGGCCAATGGTTGATGCCGGGCCTGCTCGATATTCACACGCACCTGGATCTGGAGGTCGATCTCGATCCACGTTTGCCGGAGGTGGTCCGCCATGGCACGACCACCGTGCTGGTAGGAAACTGCAGTCTGGGTACCGCCTTTGGCAAACAGCATGAGGGCGATCAGGATCCGATCGTTGACTGCTTCACGCGGGTTGAAAATATCCCCAAGTCGGTATTGCGCAAGTGTGTCGATGTGATCGACTGGGAAGATACTGGTCAGTATATGGACCACTTCGACCAAATGCCCTTGGGCCCCAATGTGGGTGCGTTCATCCCACACTCCATGCTGCGTATCGAAGTGATGGGTTTGCAAGACAGCGTCAGCCGTGAGCCGACTGAGTCCGAGCTGCAAAAAATGGAAGGCTTGCTGGAAAAGGCGATGGACGAAGGCTATCTGGGCATGAGCACCGACGGCTTGCCATTTCACTACCTGTCAAATGATCCCAACACGGACAAACGCATTCCCACCCAGTTCGCCAGTTTTGGTGAACTCAAGCGTCTACTCAAGGTCGTCCGCGAGCGGGGCAGAGTCTGGCAGACCACGCCGATTATCGAAAACAGGCTAAAGGCATTCCAGTACTTTGCGCTGACCAGCGGCCGCCTGTTTGGCAAAACACTCAAAACTTCCGCGCTTACGGCAGTGGAGCTGGTACTGGCACCCAAAGCGGCCAAAGGATTTCTGGGTTTTGCCAGCCTGATGAACAGCAAGCTATTCAAGGGCAACTTGCACTTTCAGGCGTTGGGTACCAATTTCCGGATGTGGTCGGATGGCATTGTCAGTCCCATGTTTGAGGAGCTTCCCTCTACCTGCAAACTGATCGCCAAGGAGTACGATGACGCGCAGGGCCGCCTCGATCTACTGAATGATCCGGCCTTTGTTGACGAGTTTCGCCACGACTGGCAGCACGGTCGCACGGGTAAGGGCTGGGCATCCATGAAGGCCAGGTTGGGTTTGCCAGATCATCTGGTGATGCGTGACCTGCATCGCATGGTATTTGATGGTGCCCCCGTTGCGGACTGGGAAGGTGAGACGCTGCAGCAGGTTTATGACCGGGTAGAGCGTTTTCAGCGCGGGAACCTGGAGCAGGCACGCTCAGATGCAGAGCGCGAGGCGTTTGAGCTATTCCCCAAACCGCTGGGTGATGACGCCGATTTTATGCTGCACATGATGCGCACCTACGATAAAGCGTTCCGCTTCTGGGTAGATGTTGGCAATGAGGGAAATCGATCCACGCTCGAGCTACTGCTGCACAAGAACACGCTGCCGGGCTTCAATGACTCAGGTGCACACATTACCAATATGGCATTCTTCGACGCTAACCTCATGTCCCTTAAGCTGGCG
>CALINF010000165.1 GCA_938045215.1 uncultured Halieaceae bacterium
TGGCGGTGATGGGCGGCGAAGACTGGCAAATGTGGATTGAAGCGCTGGATGAGGCCGGTGTGTTGGCAGAAGGCGCTAAAACGACTGCCTATACCTACATCGGCGAGAAAATTACCTGGGACATCTATTGGCATGGCACGATCGGGGCAGCCAAGAAAGATCTCGACAAGCGTGTGGTCAACATCAGGGCTCGTCTGGCGGAGCATGGTGGAGATGCTCGAGTGTCTGTATTGAAAGCGGTGGTCACACAGGCCAGTGCTGCGATCCCCGCGATGCCTATTTACCTTGCCATTTTGTTCAAGGTTATGAAGGCTGAGGGGGTGCACGAGGGCTGCATTGAACAGATAGACGGCCTGTTTCGCGATTCACTGTATAGCGACACACCCGCTCTGGATGACGAGGGTCGACTGCGTGCAGATGGCAAAGAGCTGGAGCCTGCGATTCAGGAAAAGGTTGCCGTGCTGTGGGACCAGATTGATTCTGACAACCTCAGAACCCTGTCGGATTTCGCAGGTTACAAACGTGAGTTTCTGCAGTTGTTTGGCTTCGAGGTGGATGGCGTTGACTACGATGCCGAAGTTGATCCTGTGCAACCCATAGCGAACCTGGTGTGAACATGTTGGAACACGGTGTGCCCTTTGCCTTGAGTACTCGCGTACGACGACTCGTCGCGCCCAATCCCGGCGCTATGACAGGAGCCGGCACCAATACCTATCTGATCGGTACTGACGAGGTTGCTGTGCTCGATCCCGGGCCGGCTATTCCTGAACATATCGAAGCCATCCTGGATGCCGGCGCAGGCAAGATACGGTGGATCGTTTGTACCCATACGCACCCGGACCATTCGCCGGCCTGGCAGGCCGTAGCGCAGGCAACCGGTGCGCAGGTAGTGGGCGCGCTGCCGGCTGATGATCCCCACCAGGACGACACCTTTAGCCCGGACTGGCAGATTCAGCATGATGAATGTATCAAGGCAGCTGATTTTACGCTGCGGGCGCTGCACACCCCGGGCCACGTCAGTAATCATTACTGCTATCTGCTCGAAGAAGAGCAGATGCTGTTTGCGGGCGACCACATTATGAACGGGTCGACGGTGGTGATTGTGCCACCGGGCGGCGACATGAAGGCCTATATTGCCTCACTCAAGTTATTGCTGGACTACCCGATCCGTCACGTTGCTCCGGGTCATGGTGAGCTGATTGATGACAGTCGCGCGGAAGTCGAGTATCTGGTGGAGCATCGCCTAAAACGTGAGGCCAAAGTGGTGGCGGGATTAGCGTCGTTGGGTCCCAGCGGGCTCGATGCCCTGGTGAAGGTGGTCTATGACGATGTTGATCCTGGTTTGCATGAATGGGCAAAAATGTCGATGACGGCCCATCTGATCAAGCTTGAGCAGGAAAATCGTGCCAGCGTCGAGCCGGACTCCGGCATATGGGCGCTAAGCTAGGCGCCTCAGTACAGGAAGTCGCACCACAGTAAAATCCCGTATAGCAAACACTAATAATTATTTTCGTAGATTCTAGTTGCCTAGAAACAGGAGCCAAGTATGAATGGTCTGATGATGAATATGCCCCTCACGATAAACTCCATCATTCACCATGCCGAGCGCGCTAATGGCTCTCAGGAAATCGTCTCGGTAACACACGACAACCCCCGTCATCGTTATACCTATACTGACGCGTTTGCCCGCGCCCGCCAGCTTGCCAACGCAATGTCTGGCTGGGGTCTTGAGTCTGGTGATCGCATTGCCACGCTGGCGTGGAATGATTACCGCCATTTTGAAACCTATTATGGATCGGCCTGCAGTGGCTATGTATGCCACACCATTAATCCGCGGCTGTTTCCTGAGCAGCTGGTATACATTATCAACCATGCGGATGATCAGTACGTGTTTGTGGATCCTGATTTTATCGGGCTGGCAGAGAGTATTGCCCCTGAATGTCCCAACGTGCGCGGATGGGTGGTACTGACCAGCGCTGATCATATGCCTGAAACTACACTGGCTAATGTGTTGTGTTACGAGACGCTGATAGCATCGCAGTCGCAGTCGTTCGATTGGCCGGATATTGATGAGAACCAGGCCTGTGCCCTGTGCTACACCTCGGGCACCACGGGTAACCCCAAAGGCGTGCTGTACTCTCATCGCTCAACCATATTGCATGCCTATGCCAGCATGATGCCTGATGCTATGGGGCTGTCGCAGCAGGATGTTGTGCTGCCTATCGTGCCAATGTTTCATGTTAACGCCTGGGGTAATCCCTATAGCTGTCCTATCGCGGGTTCCAAGCTGGTGTTTCCGGGTAACAAGATGGGCGACGGCGAGACCCTGGCGGCATTGATCAATGAAGAGGGCGTGACGTTGTCGGCCGGCGTACCCACCGTGTGGTTGAGCCTTATCGCCCACCTCAAGAGCTCCGGCAAGCGTGTTGATAGTCTGCAACGCATACTGGTTGGTGGCGCTGCCTGCCCACTGTCAATAATGGAAGATTTTGATACCTACGGCGTAGAAACTCGCGTGGGTTGGGGGATGACAGAGATGAGTCCGCTTGGCAGCGTCAATGCCAGTAAGGGTGCCAAAGACCAGTACACGGATGAGGGCTATGCGAAAGTGCGGCTGAAGGCCGGCAGGCCAATTTTTGGCGTCGAAATGAAGATTACCGATGATGAGGGCACCGAGTTGCCCTGGGATGGCAAGGCGTTTGGCTCGCTGAAGGTGCGTGGCCCCTGGGTCTGCTCCAGTTATTTCAAACTTGAAGGCTCGGATGCACACGCGGACGAGGGCTGGTTTGAGACAGGTGACGTGGCAACGATTGACCCCGAGGGGTATATGGCCATT
>CALINF010000166.1 GCA_938045215.1 uncultured Halieaceae bacterium
ATAATTATATCAATAAACTGCAATATCATTGACAGTATTATCAATGATAATTATATTACTAGGCATCTGTGAGGAATAGCCTGCTGTATACCTGGCGCGCCATTGGGTACATGCCTGCTAACGGTTACAGCTCGGCAACAAACCGCGAAAAACAGGAAAAAGCAATGTTTGAATTGATCTACTGGATAGCCAGTGCCGCGGGAACATACGCGGCCTTTGTTTACTTTCGCGATCTCGGTGATATCACACAGGTGGTTCTCGATGTGTCCCGTGGAAATATGCTGAAGGCGATTCGCAACGAACACAAATTGATTGCCGTTGGCCTGCTCGGTACCAGCCTGGCTGCTGTCTTGCATCTTGCTTACGACGTGGGGGTCGGTTGGCTGACGGTGGTTTTGGTGGCTGCCAATATCTTCATGATAGGGTTTCCGTGGGTCTGGTTGCGCGTGGGGTTACGTAACCAGCAAACGAGCGCCACTTATTACTCGATAGAGGAGGCAAGGGATTATTTGCGCGGTGATGAGAGCGTCATCGTTATAGAAAACAATGGTGAGGCTCGCGCGCACTCTGATTACCATATAAAGCGGCCTCATCTGGCAGGTACCCCTGAGGGGCTTGGCGGCGAAAATGTCATTCTTACCTATTGCTGCATGACTCACCTCGGACACGGTTATAAACCGGAGATCAACGGTGAAGCGCTGGACCTTGAGGTGATAGCTCAGCACGGCAACAATCTGATTATGAAAGACCGCGTAACCGGAGAGCCGATCCAGCAGATGTACGGCACGCGCGATTGCGATGGTCGCTACGGTGAGGGTATGCAGGAGTGGCCCACTTTCCGAATGCCTTTCAAAGCTTTCGCCAAAGCCTATCCGAATGGCAAGGTATTCCTGAACAAGATTCCCGCGTTCAGCAAAAATCCTCTCCTGTTTCTATTTGACCACATCGTGGAGATCGTATTTTTGTGGGCGACTGTGTCACACGACAGAACACATTCCCTGTTATGCGAAACCATGGCTCACGAAGACGACAGGCTGCCCAGGAAGGAATATGTATGGGGTTTTAATGTGGGCAAGGATTCAGTGGCCTATACCCAGGACGCGATTCGCGAGCAAGGTGGCCTCATTAACGTGAGCGTAGGCGGCCGCGGTGTCGTCGTGTCCTATGACCCCGAATTTGATAGTGTGGGCGTGTACTACAACGATACTGGCGCAGCGGTAAACTCGATTGATTTCTGGGGTGAATCAGATCGGGGCAAGCTGGCGCGGGTTGAAACGGTCAAGGCCGCGAGTTACTGGTTTGTCTGGGTGAACTACTTTCCCGAGACCGATCTCAACCGACTGGTCCCCGCAATGGAGGCAGCTGCCTGAGTAGTAACCGGGGGCAGACCACGTTTCTCGTTGAACGTGACACGGTCTAATCGTGGTCTGTCCCCTTCAGGCTTCTGTTGCTCAGATCTGGCTTCGATTATTACACCTAGTCGTTACACAGAATCTCCATGACCTGCTTGGCTACGGCCACCTCCTCGGTGGTTGTTGCGGCAAACAAGCGCTGCTTGGCGGCGTCGCACTGATCGGCGTCATCCTTTAACTCTGCCTGAACATGCGACATCACCTCGTTGGAAGCAGGTTTACACATGGCAGGATCCTTGCGTCGGACATTAGCGCCTTTGCTGGTTTCTTCCACTATCACGCAATCGCCTACGATGATTTCAGATTGATCAGTGATAACCTGGATGGCGCTACCTGCACTGGTCCGAATGGTGTATTGCGTGGCAGTGTTATCTCCCTGCGCAGCACTGGTTGCGCCACCACCCAGGGCGGCCCCGCCCAGCGCGGCTGCTGCCTGTCTGGAGCTGGACTGGTTGCGCGCAAGCCCCCAGCCCAGAGCACCGCCGATCAAGGAATTTCTGCCGGTATTGGATTTCAAATCTACCCGCTGCTTTCCTTCAACGATGCCTACAGTAACCCGGGCGCTGTCCCCGGTTCTTTGAGCCAGTGCGAAAGTACTTCCACCTAACAGGGTAATCGTCAGTCCGGCAACAGTCGCCAGCTGACGAAATTGGTTCCATTTAGTCATATTCTCACACCTCGTGATTATCGGACGTTGATTTTGGCTCATAAGAGGTGAGTGCCGCAACACAGGTTAGCCATTTTTTTACAGATTGATTTGCGAAGTCGACCGAATACACCTTGCTCTCGCCCCCAGGCGCGCAGCATGATGTTGCTGCAGTCACTTTCGCAAGCTATCCAGCTGCTCACACAGGCTCTGCGCCCCCTGTAGCACGCGCGCGGTGGGTCGCTCCAGGTAATCCGGATTCACGAAGAACAAACCCCCATCTCGAACGGCGGGCAATGTAGGGTAGTGCTGCCAATCATCAAGCCAGCGGGGGCGGGTGTCGCGCATGCCACTGGCAATAATGGCCTCGGGAGCCAGCGCCAGCACAGATTCGATATTCACCCTTGGGGCGAGCGTGCTCACACCGGCGAATATATTGCGCCCCCCACACAATTCGATGACCTGGCTGATAAGGTGATCGCCGTTGATGGTTTGCAGCGGGTCGTTCCAGATTTCGTACATGACTTTGAGTGCTTGTTTCTG
>CALINF010000167.1 GCA_938045215.1 uncultured Halieaceae bacterium
TTACGCTGGGAGCGAACAGGAAACTCCACCAGGCGTCTGCGCACATCCAGTAGTGTCTCGCCGAAGATGTTGTACTGGTTGCTTGCATCAATGGGAATGGGCTCTCCTTCAAAACCGGTAAAAACGGGTGTTGGCGCTAGCGTCGCTTTGGACTCGGTCTTTACATAAGATGCGTCAATGGTTGCGGTAATCTGCTCACTGAAATCGTAGCTCACATTGGAATAAATACTGTCGCGATCAAGGGGCACAACGGCGCTGGTAAAAGCCTGATAGTTGAAGAGGTCTTCATCCGTAGCGGCACGATAACCGCTATTTGTTGCGATCAGGGTTGAACCATCAGCAAGCACCACACGACTGGCTGGTGTCGCGCTGGAGCGTTCGTCGGTGCCGCCGCGAGATCGCGTATCAGCACTGCGTGAAACACTGCGATCCCGACTGAAAATTGGGTCCTGCTCGTATGCCGAGGCAGACAGAAAGAATGAGCCGTTGGGCAGTGCAGTGCCATACTGCACTGTGTGAGTCTGGGTTGTCAGATCGCCCCTTGACGCTTCTCCATAAAAGGTTTCCGCGAGAAAACCGCGGAAGTCGCGCTTCATGATCACATTCACCACGCCGGCAATCGCATCGGACCCATATACCGCCGAAGCGCCATCCTTAAGAATCTCGATTCGTTCTACGGCTGCTGGTGGGATGCTGTTCAGATCTACCGCCTCACCGGCGAGCCCGTCGTTTGCCACTCGCCGACCGTTGATCAGAACCAGCGTATTGCTTGCAGGTAGTCCGCGCAGCGTTACGGTGGCTGTGCCGTCACCGCCGTTGGAAATAGCAGTACTGATGGCATTGCCTGCTACGGCTGGTACAAACTTCAGTATCTCCCCCAGCGTTTGGGCGCCACTGGCCTCGATATCAGGCGAAGAGATGACTTCCACCGGCGCAGCAGCCACGTAGTCCGAGCGCCTGATGCGCGAGCCGGTGGTGCGGTTGCCGTAGATATAGGTCTCTTCGATCCCCGGTGTATAGACGGGGTAATTTGCCAGCGTGGCCGCAGAGCCCGGGCAATCTCTCGGATTGCTTGCATTGTTCGCACATGAGGCTTCGAACACGGCGATGATGTGCTCGTCCATCACATCCCAGTCCAGCCCTGAGCGGTCCAGCAGCTTTTCCAATGCGCTCTTGTTTTTCTGCCGGCCAACAACACCGTCAACTTGTATATGGCGCGTGAGTTTGTCTGAGAAAACAATGTACAGTCCGCTCTGGCGGCTGAATTCGATCAAGGCAGCTGACAGATGCCCGGCTTCAATATCGAATACGGAGCTGTCATCAATTGTTGCGAATGTCTGTGGCGACCAACAGCTGACGGTGGCAATCAGAAGGAGCAGCCATGACCGCAGCCATCGCATGGAGGATTTCAAAGACTGCCGACTTGTGCCAGGCATGCGGACTCCGGCTACGACACCTAGTCATAACCCTCTGAATTTGATGGATTTTAATGCCCTTTAAGGGCCTTCAGAGAACCGTTATATCTTACTGGTCGGATTTGAGCAACTGAACGGTAGAGTCGTCTACCTGAATGACGCGGAGATCCAGGCTGCGCTCCAGTGCTGCGAGGATGACCTGCGGCTGGTCGATCCTGAATACGCCTGAGACGCTGAGCATCGCCAGCTCTCTATCGCCTAACAGGATGTGCACGTCGCTGTAGCGCTCAATCTGATGAACGAGCTCGTGCAGTGGCAGTTGCTCTGCCAGTATCTCACCGCGCTGCCAGGCCAGCTGTCTGGCCCCGTCAATCTCAGCTTGCGTGTTTAGCCCGTTCTGGTCAGCGATGAGGTGATGATTGGCGGTCAAGATATCGCTGGCAGGCGTGCGACTGGCCGAATTGCCCAGTTCGGTGACTTTGACAACACCCTCAATCACCGTGATATCAACTGTCTCCCGATCACTGCGGTAGATATTGAATGCGGTGCCTACCGCTGTGGTGCGAGCCACGCCGGCATCAACATGAAACGGCCGCTCTGGATTGGATGCTACTTTGAAATAGGCCTCACCACGAATAAGTTCGATGTAACGCTCTTCATCGCTGTAGCTGACTGCGATCTGGCTATTGGTATTGAGCGCCACGGTTGAATTGTCGTCGAGTTGGAAGGTTTGTTGCTCGCCCTTCGCGGTCTGGTAGTAACTGGTAGGTGTCTCTGCAGGCGCGAGTGGCCACAACGCTACCGCGACAACAAGGCAGGCTGCCGCGGCTGCCGCTACAGATACGAACCAGCGTCGCTGATTTGCCGCTGGGGTTTCCACGGTGGTGTCGAATGGCAAGACTCGAACCACGGCCGTATCGTCCCAGAGCTCCAGCATTTGATCCATCGCTGCGCGATGTTCGTCAGGTGCGAGCCACAGAGCGAAAGCTTTGCGATCATTCTCGTTTGCTGTGTCTGAGCGAAGGCGTGCTATCCACCCAAGGGCGTCATCGCAGTCTTTGTCAAATTGGTTGAACGTCTTATCCATTCCCTACACTCGCGCCAGGAGATCCTGCTCCGGGGCTTACCTCAAGACGGCATGCGACCGTCATAAAATTACTATAGCTTATAATTGTTGTATTAGTAGAACGGTTAAGTGACTACTTACCGCAAGGAAAATTCAGTCTTGTTTGGGTTTTTCGTCAAATTCGTTGTTGGATGGGTAATGGCTACTCAGGGACGCACGGCAATGCTTTAGCGCTTGCAGGATATATTTCTCCACGCTTGAAACTGAAACATTCATTTCCTGTGCGATAGCACTGTAAGACATGCCATTTTTGCGATGTAGCAGGAAGGCTTGTTTAACCTTGAAGGGCAGTTCGTCCACTGCCGCATATAACCGAGTGAGCTTCTCCCTGGCATCCAGAATCTGCTCGGGCGAGGCGGCATTGGCGTTAATGTCCAAAGGTTCGCCGTCCACATTGTGAACCTTCTCCAGTTTGATAAAGCGAAAGTGCAGCCTGCGTCTGCGCAGCTGGTCGACAGCGAGATTGGTCGCAACCTGAAACAGGTAGGCTCGTGCGTTGTCCAGTTGCTGCGGCTGCTCCATTCTGTGCAGCCGCAGGAAAGCTTCCTGGGCAACTTCCGAGGCGTCCTCGGGGTTGTCGAGCTTGCGGGCCAGATACTTTTGTAGCGCGAGCTGATGCTCTGTAACCAGTTGCGCGAGAAATTCGTCTTTCTTGTCAGACACTCAACAGGACTCTTGCAGATTCTTAAAACAGTACGCGAGCACGAATGGTGCCTTCCACTGCGCTGAGTTTTTCCAGCGCCATGGGGGAATACTCGGCGTCTACATCGATAACCACGTAGCCTATCTGATCATTGGTCTGCAGGTATTGCGCAGAAACATTCAGTTTGTTCTCCCAAAACACGTTATTGATGGCACTCATGACGCCGGGCACATTGTGATGTACATGCAATAGTCGGTGACTACCAGCGTGCTCCGGCAGAGCAACCTCGGGAAAATTGACAGAAGAGGTCGTCGTGCCATTGTCGCTGTAGCGGGCAAGTTTCTCTGCAACCTCCATCCCGATATTTTCCTGTGCCTCGACCGTGCTGCCACCGATATGTGGTGTGAGAAATGTGTTGTCGAACGCGCGTAGCGGGGAGATAAACTCATCGTCGTTTGAACGCGGCTCCTGCGGAAAGACGTCTATACCGGCACCGCCGATATGACCGTCTTGCAGTTTGCTCGACAGGGCATCGATATCGACCACCGTACCTCGAGACGCGTTCAGGAGAACAGCCCCGGCCGGCATCAGTTCCAGCTGGCGGGTACCTATCATGTCGCGCGTGGAGTCATTTTCTGGTACGTGCAGACTCACCACGTCAGAGTGGGCCAAAAGGTGTGCAAGACTCGGTACCTGACGTGCGTTGCCCAGAGGGAGTTTGTTGACCACATCGTAAAATTGCACCTGCATACCCAGGCCCTCTGCGATGATACCCAGTTGCATGCCGATATTACCGTAGCCAATGATACCCAGTCTTTTGCCCCGGATTTCAAACGCGTTGGCCGCAGATTTCTGCCATTGCCCCCGATGAGCCCCCAGATTCTTGGCTGCCACGCCACGCAACAGCAAGATGGCCTCTGCTATGACCAGTTCAGCGACGCTGCGGGTATTGGAGAACGGCGCATTGAACACGGCGATGCCACGCTCGGTAGCGGCGTTTAGATCAACCTGATTGGTTCCGATGCAAAAGCACCCGACGGCAACAAGCCGCGATGCCTCTGACAAGACCTCTTGTGTGAGCTGTGTCCGTGACCGTATGCCGACAAAGTGCGCCCCTTTGATAGCCTCTTTCAGCTCCTTCGTCGGTAGTGCCTTGGCGTGTTGCTCGATATTGGTATATCCAGCCTGCTCCAGCGCAGCAATTGCAGACGGATGTACACCCTCTAACAGTAGAAACTTGATCTTGCTTTTTTCGAACGACTGTTGCGCCATGCAGTGAAAACTCCAGTGCAGTGATTTGCGTGTAAATACGTGTATAGAGCAGGGGATAAAAGGGCGGCTATGTTAACATAAGCGGCGTTTTATCCCGTACCGTGTGAAAATTACCGTAGGAGCTTTGGTGAGCGATCTCGACCCATCAATCTTGTCCGCGCTGCAGGCTATTGTGGGTGCCGATCGGGTGCTCACCGACGCCGCGGCACTGACCTCGTACGGCAGCGACTGGACCCGCGTTTATACGCCAGCACCGTGTGCCATTGTATTGCCCGGCACGATTGACGAGGTGCAAGCTGTGATAGTGCTGGCTGCTGCCCAACAACTCGCTGTGGTTCCGTCCGGCGGTCGCACTGGTCTTAGCGCCGGAGCGGTTGCCCACAAGGGGGAGCTTGTTGTCGCGCTGGATCGCCTGAATGAAATTGTCGATTTTAATGCGATAGATCGTACAGTGACCTGTGGCGGTGGTGTGATCACTGCGCAGCTCCAGGAGTTTGCTGAGCGTCAGGGTTTATATTACCCCGTTGATTTTGCGTCCAGCGGCTCCAGCCAGATCGGAGGCAATATCTCCACCAATGCCGGCGGCATCAAGGTGATTCGCCACGGCATGACCCGGGATTGGGTGGTTGGCCTCAAGGTGGTTACCGGCACAGGTGAACTGCTCGATCTTAATCGCGGACTGATCAAGAATAATGCCGGCTATGATCTGCGCCAGCTGGTGATTGGTGCAGAGGGCACACTGGGTCTGGTGGTAGAGGCAACAATGCAGCTGAGCCGGCCATCGGGCAATACGTCTGTGATGGTATTGGGCGTGCCTGACATGGGCTCGATTATGCAGGTGCTTGCTACGTTCCAGAATCAGGTCGACCTGCTGGCATTTGAATTCTTCTCGGAACTGGCTTTGCAGAAGGTGATAGAGCATCAGGCCCTGCAGCGTCCGTTTGATACCCCGACACCCTACTATGCGCTGCTGGAGCTGGAATCTGCGACAGAAGCGCAGACCGAACAGGCCATGCTGCTATTTGAGCGATGCGTTGAGGCCGGCTGGGTGCTCGACGGCGTCATTAGCCAGAGTGTTGCCCAGGCCCAATCGCTGTGGCGGCTGCGAGAGGATATTTCAGAGACGATTTCACGCTGGACGCCTTACAAGAATGATATCTCTACGCTGATTTCTCGAGTTCCGGACTTCCTGATTGAGGTAGAGGCAGTAGTGGAGCGTGAATACCCCGAGTTTGAGATCGTGTGGTTCGGGCATATCGGCGACGGCAATGTGCACCTGAATATCCTCAAGCCCGACGAGTTATCGATGGAGGAGTTTCAGGCGCGCTGCGGTAGCGTCAGTCGCTGGGTGTTTGAAATCGTGCAGCGCTATGGCGGTAGTGTGTCTGCCGAGCACGGTGTTGGCCTGCTGAAAAAGGATTATCTGCACTACAGCCGCTCTGCTGCCGAGATCGCCATCATGCGCGAGGTGAAGAAGGCGTTCGATCCCCACGGTATTATGAACCCCGGCAAGATATTCGATTGAGTCTGGGCCTATGACGCTTGCTTTGGTAGAGCCGGCCTTTGGCTTGGCGGCGAGTGTATGTCGTGGGGTGATGGTCAGCTAGTTTCCGACTTGTCCACATTTGTCCCGCGAACCCGCCACACGATAATCCGTGCGGTAGAGATCGGTGATGAGCTCAGATACCGGGTAGAGTGCTCTCGCAGTGCATTAG
>CALINF010000168.1 GCA_938045215.1 uncultured Halieaceae bacterium
GAGATGGTGATGCCTGGTGACAACGTGCAGATGGTTGCTACGTTGATTGCACCGATTGCGATGGAAGAAGGCCTGCGTTTTGCGATCCGTGAGGGTGGCCGAACAGTAGGTGCTGGCGTCGTCGCCAAGATCTTCGAGTAAGCACCAAAGCGGGTTGCAGTCTTGGCTGCAACCCCGAATTGACCGAGCCGAACCGCTTGATAAAAGCAGTTCGGCTTCGTCGTCTAAATGAGGGATATAGGCCAGTAGCTCAATTGGCAGAGCAGCGGTCTCCAAAACCGCAGGTTGGGGGTTCGATTCCCTCCTGGCCTGCCATTTATGGCAGGGGTTGTAACACCGCGGTGTGTGCAGCCTGATAAAGGATATTTTGGATGAGTGTGGAAACTACCACCAGTCGTTTTGATACGGCGAAGTGGGTCATTGTCATCGCCCTGCTCGCAGCATGTGTGATAGGCAACAGCTATTTTGCAGACCAGTCGCTGTTGTATCGCGTGCTGGGAATTGTGGCGCTTGCCGCTGTGGCGGGATTGGTCGCGCTGCAAACCGCGAAAGGTGAAGCGCTTTGGACGCTCGTGAAGGGCTCCAGAACAGAGATTCGCAAGGTAGTCTGGCCAACGCGTCAGGAAACCGTGCAGACCACGATGATCGTGGTGGTGTTTGTAGTGCTGGTGGCATTGGTCCTGTGGGGTCTCGATTCCCTTCTGGGCTGGTTAGTGTCACTGGCAATTGGGTAAAACGGACAATAAGGGTTAGCTGATGGCAATGCGTTGGTACGTCGTACACGCCTATTCAGGATACGAGAAGAAGGTTGCGGCTGCCCTGAAGGAGCGTATCGAGCTGCATCACATGCAAGATCGCTTCGGCGATGTTCTGGTGCCTACAGAAGAGGTGGTGGAAATGCGCGGTGGCCAGAAGCGTCGCAGCGAGCGCAAGTTTTTTCCAGGCTACGTGCTGGTACAGATGGAGTTGGGTGATGATACCTGGCACCTGGTGAAGGAAACTCCCAGGGTCATGGGCTTCATCGGTGGCAAGGCAGATGCGCCTGCGCCGATTACTGAAGCTGAAGTTGCCACTATTTTGCAGCGGGTTGAAGACGGTGTTGAAGCGCCGCGACCCAAGACATTGTTCGAGCCGGGCGAAATGGTCCGTGTCGTCGACGGCCCTTTCAACGACTTCAATGGTGTTGTTGAAGAGGTTAATTACGAAAAAAGCCGCCTGAACGTGGCGGTGCTGATTTTTGGTCGTTCCACCCCGGTGGAGCTGGAGTTTGGCCAGGTCGAGAAGGCCTGACGATCACAAGCGCTACTGCTTGCAGTAGCGAATATTAATGGGCGGCCAAGGCCGCCACAATGGGGAGCCCGAGGCCTCGTTCAGTGTTTATTGAACAGTTCCGACGGCGTTTGCACCCGGGAGAAGAAAGATGGCTAAGAAAGTAGAAGCTTATATCAAGCTGCAGGTGCCTGCTGGTCAGGCAAACCCCAGTCCACCGGTGGGCCCCGCGTTGGGTCAGCACGGTGTAAACATCATGGACTTCTGTAAAGCGTTCAACGCTGAGACTCAGGGTACAGAGCCTGGTCTGCCGATTCCTGTAGTGATTACCGTATACGGCGATCGCTCTTTTACCTTTATAAAGAAGACGCCGCCGGCATCAGTTTTGCTGCGCAAGGCTGCGAAGATCAAGAAGGGCTCCGGTGAGCCAAACACCAAGAAGGTGGGCAAGGTTAATCGCGCTCAGCTGGAAGATGTGGCAACGCAGAAGTGGCCAGATCTGACAGCGTCAGATATGGATGCGGCGGTTCGCACTATCGCTGGTAGTGCTCGCTCTGCGGGTATCGAAGTAGAGGGAGTGAACTAATGGCTAAGTTTTCCAAGCGCGTACGTGCATTTAAAGAAAAAGTTGAGCCTGGCAAGGCCTATCCGCTGGAAGAAGCGGTAAGCCTGCTGAAAGAATTTGCGACCGCCAAGTTCAATGAAACTGTCGAAGTTGCAGTGAATCTTGGTATCGACGCTCGTAAATCTGATCAGGCTGTTCGCGGCGCAACGACATTGCCTCACGGCACTGGTGGCGACGTCCGCGTAGCTGTATTCACACAGGGCGAAGCAGCCGAAAAAGCCAAAGCCGCAGGTGCAGACCTGGTAGGTATGGAAGATCTGGCAGAGCAGATCAAAGGCGGAATGATGGACTTTGACGTGGTAATTGCATCTCCTGATGCGATGCGCGTTGTCGGTCAGCTGGGCCAGGTGCTGGGTCCTCGCGGCCTGATGCCAAACCCCAAGACAGGAACGGTCACGCCAGATGTTGAGACTGCTGTTAACAACGCCAAAGCCGGACAGGTTCGCTACCGTACCGACAAGAACGGCATCGTGCACGGCGGTATCGGCAAGATCAGCTTTGAGATGGATGCTATTCGCGGCAATCTCGAGGCAGTACTGGCCGACCTCGTAAAGGCAAAGCCGGCTGCGGCCAAAGGCGTTTACCTGTCCAAGATAACGCTATCGACCACAATGGGTCCGGGCGTTGTTGTAGATCAGGCGTCACTAGAGAATTGATTGAACGGCCCTCACAAGGGGCTGTTCCTCAAGGCGACTCACGGATGAGGAGCGTTGTTGATCAACACTGAGCATACAGTGCGTGTGTTGGTCACTTTGAGGTCTTTGGAGAAGGCTCAGGCGCAAGCCTAATTAGCTGAGAACTGAAGACCATCAAAGACCGTAGGCGTTACCGAAGAAGTGTGTTTTCGACGGTAACTTAAAACAGGCAACCTTCGGGTTTACTGAGCCTACGCAGATGGTGGATGTGTTCACCGAACGTGGTGTGGTCATAGTGTTGGCCTTACCTTAATTTGTAATCCAGGAGTAATTCCAGTGGCAATTGGACTCGAAGACAAGAAAGCGATAGTTGCTGAAGTTAACGAGACTGCCACCAGTGCTCTGTCCCTCGTTATTGCCGATTCACGCGGCGTAACAGTGGACGGGATGACAGCCCTGCGTAAAGAAGCTCGCGAAAACCAGGTGACACTCCGTGTAGTGCGGAACACCCTGGCCAAGCGTGCATTGGAAGGTACCGACTACGAGTGCGTTAATGACTCGTTGGCAGGTCCCTCCCTGTTTGGATTTTCTATGGAAGATCCGGGCGCAGCGGCACGTCTCTTCAAGGACTTCTCGAAAGATAACGAAGCCTTTGAAGTTAAAGTACTGGCGGTAAGCGGCCAGATGCTGGGTGCAGAACAGTTGGATGTTCTTGCGAAGTTGCCTACGCGCGATCAGGCACTCTCTATGTTGATGAGTGTTATGAATGCGCCTGCAACCAAGCTGGTTCGGACAATGAACGAAGTACCTGGAAAACTGGTTCGCACACTCGCAGCAGTTCGCGATCAGAAAGAAGCAGCGGCGTAAGCCCCTGCGATTGGATATTTAATCAGCTAAATAGGAGATATGAGTCATGGCTCTGTCTAAAGACGATATTTTGAATGCAATTGCTGATATGAGCGTAATGGAAATTGTTGAGCTCATCGAAGCAATGGAAGAGAAGTTTGGTGTAACTGCGGCAGCTGCCGTTGCTGCGGCCCCTGCGGCTGGCGGTGGCGATGCTGGTGCGGCTGCTGAAGAGCAGACCGAATTCGACGTAATCCTGACCGCTGTTGGTGACAAGAAAGTGAATGTCATCAAAGTAGTACGTGCGGTAACTGGCCTGGGCTTGAAAGAAGCCAAGGGTCTGGTTGACGGCGCTCCTTCTGCAATTAAGGAAGGCGCTTCGAAGGATGAAGCCGAAGATGTTAAGAAGCAGCTGGAAGAAGCCGGCGCTGCTGCTGAACTCAAGTAAGTTCAGCACACGTCCGATTTCGATCGGATAAGGACAAGGCTGGTGGGCAAATTGCTCGCCGGCCTTTTCCCGCTTCAATGATTTAGATTTTTCAGGTGCTGCGCCGTACGGGCAGGCGACCTGATACCGGCCCCGATTCGGGCCACCCAACCGCGTAGTGGCGGTTGATAGCTAATCACGCTGGGGAGTACTGATGGCATACTCGTACACTGAGAAAAAACGTATTCGCAAGGACTTCGGCATGTTGCCGAATGTCATGGATGTTCCATACCTGCTTGCGATCCAACTCGATTCATACCGCAAATTTACGCAGCAGGGTATTCCCCTGAGTGAGCGTGGCGAGTATGGCCTGCACGCGGCTTTCAAGTCGGTGTTTCCGATTGTCAGCTATAGCGGCAATGCGGCCCTTGAGTACGTAGACTACAACCTCGGTAAGCCCGTTTTTGATGTTAACGAATGTCAGCTACGCGGCGTCACCTATTCATGCGCTCTGCGCGTGAAAGTTCGCCTTATCATTTACGACAAGGATTCGGCTAACAAGACAATCAAGGACATCAAGGAGCAGGAAGTCTACATGGGGGAAATCCCCCTGATGACGGACAACGGTACTTTCGTTATCAATGGTACCGAGCGTGTGATCGTGTCACAGCTGCACCGCTCCCCTGGCGTTTTCTTCGATCACGACAAGGGCAAGACGCATTCGTCTGGCAAGTTGCTCTACAGCGCACGTGTTATTCCTTACCGTGGCTCATGGCTGGACTTTGAATTCGATCCCAAAGATCTGGTTTTTGTACGTATCGATCGTCGCCGCAAGCTTCCAGCGACAATCTTGCTGCGCGCTCTGGGTTACGCCTCAGAAGAAATTCTGGAAATGTTTTACGAGGTCAACACGGTTCACGTGGGTAAAGACGGCAACTACACCATGACGTTGATCCCCGAGCGTCTGCGTGGTGATGTTGCAGCCTTTGACATCAAGGCAGGCCGCAAAGTGATTGTTGAAGAAGGACGTCGTATTACTGCGCGTCACATTCGCCAGTTGGACGAAGCGAAAATCACTGAGCTGGAGATTCCAGCTGATTACCTGTACGGACGCGCACTGGCCAAGAACGTTGTCGACAAAAAGTCCGGCGAAGTACTGGTTGAGTGTAATACAGTTATCAGCGAAGAGGTGATGACTCAGCTGACTGAAGCTAACGTTACGACAATTGAAACGCTGTACACCAACGAGCTGGACTGCGGACCTTTTGTTTCTGACACATTGCGTCAGGACTCCACTCGTAACGAGCTGGAAGCATTGGTAGAGATTTACCGCATGATGCGCCCCGGCGAGCCACCTACCAAAGAGTCAGCCGAGAATCTGTTCCAGAATCTGTTTTTCTCTGCAGACCGCTATGACCTGTCAGCTGTGGGTCGTATGAAGTTCAACCGCAGACTGGGCCGCGATGAAGTCACCGGCAGCGGCATCCTCGATCGTGAAGATATCGTTGAGGTGTTGAAAACGCTGGTCGCCATACGTAACGGCAAGGGTATTGTTGACGATATCGATCACCTCGGTAACCGTCGCGTACGTAGCGTTGGTGAAATGGCTGAAAACCAGTTCCGCGTTGGCCTGGTACGTGTTGAGCGTGCAGTTAAGGAACGTCTGTCCATGGCTGAGAGTGAAGGCCTCATGCCTCAAGATCTCATTAACGCCAAGCCAGTATCGGCGGCTGTTAAAGAGTTCTTTGGCTCCAGTCAGTTGTCCCAGTTTATGGATCAGAACAATCCGCTGTCAGAAGTAACGCACAAGCGTCGTGTCTCGGCACTTGGGCCGGGCGGTCTTACGCGTGAACGTGCCGGCTTTGAGGTGCGTGATGTGCATCCCACTCACTACGGTCGCGTGTGTCCCATCGAGACGCCTGAAGGTCCAAACATTGGTCTGATTAACTCACTGGCAACCTATGCGCGTACCAATGAGTACGGTTTTCTTGAAAGCCCTTACCGCAAGGTAGTGGATGGCAAGGTAACTGAAGACATTGAGTTCCTGTCTGCGATCAACGAAGCAGAGCATGTGATTGCGCAGTCGTCTGCAACACTGAACAAGAAAATGCAGTTTGTCGATGACCTTATCGCTGTGCGCCACATGAACGAGTTTACGGTCATGCCACCCGAGCGCGTGCAGTACATGGATGTGTCGCCCAAGCAGGTAGTATCGGTTGCGGCAGCAATGATTCCGTTCCTTGAGCACGACGACGCGAACCGCGCGTTGATGGGCTCCAACATGCAGCGTCAGGCAGTGCCAACCCTCAAGAGCGACAAGCCTCTGGTGGGAACTGGCATGGAGCGCTATGTAGCGGGCGATTCTGGAGTGTGTGAAGTTGCACGCCGTTCAGGTGTGATCGATTCGGTCGATGCCAGTCGTATCGTTGTACGTGTGAATGATGCGGACGTGGGTGTGGATGAATCCCCGGTCGATATTTACAACCTGACGAAATATACACGCTCTAACCAGAACACGTGCATTAACCAGCGACCCATCGTGAAAGAAGGCGATGCTGTGACACGTGGTGATATCCTGGCAGACGGACCATCAATCGATATGGGTGAACTGGCGCTTGGTCAGAACATGCGCATCGCCTTTATGCCTTGGAATGGTTACAACTTTGAGGACTCTATCTTAGTGTCCGAGCGCGTGGTGAAGGAAGATCGTTTCACTACAATCCACATCCAGGAACTGACCTGTATTGCACGTGACACAAAGCTGGGATCTGAAGAGATCTCGGCTGATATCCCCAACGTGGGAGAAGGTGCACTGGGCAAGCTGGATGAGTCGGGTATTGTCTATATAGGCGCGGAAGTCGACGCAGGTGACATTCTGGTCGGTAAGGTCACACCCAAGGGTGAGACACAGCTGACGCCAGAAGAGAAACTGCTGCGTGCCATATTCGGTGAGAAAGCGTCCGATGTTAAGGACACGTCCCTGCGCGTACCAACCAGTACTAAAGGTACGGTTATCGATGTGCAGGTGTTTACCCGCGACGGTCTTGAGAAAGATGCGCGTGCCCAGCAGATTGAGAAGTATCAGCTGGACGAGTACCGCAAAGATCTGAAAGAAGAATACCGCATCTACGAAGAGGCAACCTTCGCCCGTCTGGCTAACCTGCTCAAGGGTGCCAAGACTGTGAGCGGTGCTGGCCTCTCCAAGGGTACGTCTCTGACTGAAAAGGTGTTGGCAGATCTCGAGCGCGATCAATGGTTCAAGCTGAAGCTGTCTGATGGTGAGATAAACGAAGCGCTGGCTTCTGCTCAGCGTCAACTCGAAGAGCAGAACAAGCTGCTGGAAGATCGCTTCGAAGACAAAAAGCGTAAGCTCCAAAGCGGTGACGACCTGATGCCAGGTGTACTCAAGATCGTCAAGGTTTACCTTGCGATCAAGCGCCGCATCCAGCCAGGTGACAAGATGGCTGGTCGCCACGGTAACAAGGGTGTGATTTCTGTGATCATGCCGGTAGAGGATATGCCGTTTGATGAAAACGGTGAGCCGGTAGATATCGTGCTCAACCCTCTGGGTGTGCCGTCGCGGATGAACGTGGGTCAGATTCTCGAAACTCACCTGGGTATGGCGGCCAAGGGTCTTGGTGACAAGATCAACGCTATGGTCAAGGAGCAACGCAAGGTTGCCGAGGTGCGTAACTTCCTTGAAAGCATCTATAACAACGGCGCCGGACGTTCAGAAGATCTGAAGTCGCTGTCTGACGCTGACATTATGGAGCTGGCTAAAAATCTGTCTGGCGGTGTACCAATGGCAACACCGGTGTTTGATGGTGCTGCAGAACAGTCTATCAAGGATCTTCTGACGCTTGCTGACATGCCAGAGAGCGGCCAGTTTACATTGTACGACGGCCGTAGCGGCGAAGAGTTCGACCGCCAGGTGACAGTAGGTTACATGTACATGCTGAAGTTGAACCACCTGGTAGATGACAAGATGCATGCACGTTCAACCGGGTCGTACAGCCTCGTTACCCAGCAGCCGCTGGGCGGTAAGGCGCAGTTCGGTGGTCAGCGCTTTGGAGAGATGGAGGTCTGGGCGCTGGAAGCCTATGGTGCGGCTTACACTCTGCAGGAAATGCTGACCGTGAAGTCGGACGACGTCGCGGGACGTACGAAGATGTACAAGAACATCGTTGATGGCGACCATCGTATGGAGCCGGGCATGCCCGAGTCCTTCAATGTGTTGGTTAAAGAAATTCGT
>CALINF010000169.1 GCA_938045215.1 uncultured Halieaceae bacterium
TGGTCACTGATAACACTGGTAAAAAAAACAGTTTGTATATGATCCGTGCAACTTACGAACGTGATTCGCCGAGAACGCCGGGGCAATGGGGGTCGATTCACAACTGTCGTATTCAAAAAGAACCACGAGTTGCTTCTCCTCGCCCAGGAAATCAGATTGCAATAACAACTGCCAGCTGTAGCGTGATAGTATTTTTGCCGGAATTTCACGCCCGCGACACCGCGACAGCAGGTATACTCGCGCGCAATCCAGAATCCGGCAGGCTTATCAATTGAGGACAACCCATGGCCAAGCGAGTTTACCTGTTTACAGAAGGCAGCAAGGACGATCGTGAACTGCTGGGTGGCAAGGGAGCCAACCTCTGTGAGATGACCAACCTGGGACTTCCTGTCCCGTTCGGATTCGTGATCACCACCCCTACCTGTCGAGAATTTTTCGAGCTGGGTAATCGACTACCCAATCTGTTGGAGCAGGAGTATCGGGTTGCCCTGGACATCGTGGAAAAGAAGATGGGCGCGCGTTTCGGTGACCCTGAAAATCCGCTCCTGTTTTCCGTGCGCTCGGGTGCACCGGTATCCATGCCAGGCATGATGAACACCATTTTGAATCTTGGTATGAATGACGAAATCGCTGAAGGCCTGGCCCGCAAAACCAGTAACCCCCGTTTCGCTTATGACTCCTACCGACGTTTTATCCAGATGTTTGCCGACGTGGTGTTGGGCGTAGATGGCGAAAAATTTGAGCACGAAATCTCTCACTACAAGGCCGAACACGGGAAAACGCTGGATGTGGAGATGACTGCAGAGGACTGGCTGGCCGTCATTGCTATTTTCAAAACCCTCACAGAGTTCCCGCAAGATCCATTCGAGCAGCTGAAACTTGCAGTGGAGGCCGTATTTCTGTCCTGGCATACGCCACGCGCTAATGTTTACCGGGAGATGAACAACATCCCCGAATCTCTGGGTACGGCTGTCAATGTTCAGGCCATGGTGTTTGGCAATTTCGGCGACGACTCTGGCTCCGGCGTGGCTTTTACCCGCAATCCATCCACCGGTGAGCGATCTTTCTTTGGAGAATTCCTCTTCAACGCAGCCGGTGAGGACGTGGTCGCCGGCACTCGAACACCCGAACCCATTGAGGCTCTCAACAGTCAGTTGCCCGCGGTATATGAAGAGCTGTATGCCACCCAGGAGTTACTGGAAAAGCACTATCGGGACATGCAGGACATTGAGTTCACAATTCAGGAAGGCAAGTTCTACATGCTGCAGACGCGCAGCGGCAAACGCACGGGGCGCGCGTCTATAAAGATCGCTGTCGACATGGTCAGCGAGGGATTAATCAACGAGAAAGAGGCACTGATGAGGGTGTCTCCAGAGCACGTAGAGGCATTTTTGCACCCCATGGTCGATCCCAATGCGAAGACCGATATCGTGGCATCCGGCTTGCCAGCCAGCCCAGGTGGCGCGACCGGGCACGTGGTGTTTTCCTCGGACGAAGCAGTGATAGAAGCACAGAAAGGCAATGCGGTAGTGCTGGTCAGGCGTGAGACCACACCAGAGGATATCCACGGCATGAAGGTCGCGCAGGGCATCCTGACTGAGCTGGGGGGAATGACTTCTCATGCCGCCGTGGTTGCCAGAGGCATGGGCGTTTGCGCGATTACAGCCTGCAACGGTCTGTCGATTGACTATGCCGCAGGTACTGCCACCACAGCCGACGGTGTGGTGATATCGCGCGGTGACGTGATTACGCTTGACGGCACGGCAGGCGAGGTAATGCTCGGAGACATACCCAAGACCGAAGCCAGTTCGAGTGATGACTTTCAGGTTCTGCTGTCATGGGCCGACAAGCATCGGCGGCTCAAGGTGCGTGCCAATGCCGAGACACCGGAAGATGCACGCAAGGCACGCGAGCTTGGCGCAGAAGGTATTGGCCTGTGTCGCACAGAGCACATGTTCTTCGAGGCTGACCGCATCGACCTGATGCGCGGCATGATTCTGGCCAGCAACAAGAAAGAGCGGAAAAAATATCTCGCGGAGCTGCAGAAGTTTCAGCATGCCGATATGCTGGAACTATTCAAAGTGATGGACGGCCTTCCTGTCACAATCCGTTTGCTGGATCCACCACTACACGAGTTTCTCCCACACACCGAAGAAGACATGCTGGCCTTGTCAATGCGCATCGACAAGCCGATGGCTGAAATTCGCGAAGCCACCGAGAGCCTTGCCGAGGTGAACCCCATGCTGGGATTTCGTGGCTGCCGACTGTCGGTTGTTTATCCTGAAGTTACCAAAATGCAGGTTGAGGCCATTATCGGTGCCGCCGCAGAGGCCGTAGACCTGGGACTGAGGCCCGCGCCTGAGATTATGATTCCACTGGTTGTAAACGTGCGCGAGATTCGCCTGGTCAGCGAAATTATCGAAAAAGGTATCCACAAGGTGCTCAAAGAGCGATCAATCTCTTTCCCCTACAAGATTGGCACCATGATGGAGACGCCGCGTGCGTGTCTGGGAGCTGACCGCCTTGCCTCTGCTGTTGAGTTTATGAGTTTTGGCACCAACGACCTGACCCAGATGACCTACGGCTTCTCGCGTGATGACGCCGGCAAGTTTATTCCGCAGTATCTCGAGAAGAAGCTCATCGAGAACGATCCGTTCGTATCATTGGACCAACGCGCAGTCGGCAGGCTGATGGAAATGGCAATCACCGAGTCAAAGTCTCGTAAAAAGGGCATCAAGTACGGCATCTGTGGCGAGCACGGCGGCGACCCGCGCTCAATCCGCTTCTGCCACGAGCTAGGCCTGGACTATGTCTCTTGCAGCCCTTACCGCGTACCCGTTGCACGTATCGCCGCTGCCCAGGCTAACGTGGGTGAGGAAATGCAGGACTAGGAGCTGAGTGTCTCCTTCAAGACAAACTTCAGCACCTTGCCAGCGGGATTACGCGGCAGTTCATCGACCGTATGCAGCCGCAGAGGCAACTTGTATCTGGCCAGGTGAGACTGGGCAAAGTCGCGCAGCTCTTCAATTGTCAGGGACTGGCCTGCATGCAGTGCTGCCACCGCAGTCACCGCCTCTCCCCATTTCTCATCAGGCAGCCCGATGACAGCCACTTCAGCGATGGCCTCGTGCTTGTACAACACGGTCTCCACTTCCGCCGGATAAACGTTCTCACCACCTGAGATCACCATGTCCTTGAGCCGGTCACAGATAAACAGAAATCCGTCTTCATCCAGATAACCGACGTCACCTGAATGAAACCAGCCCATTTCATCAATTGCTGCGGCAGTGGCCTCCGGCCTGTTCCAGTAGCCCTTCATGATGTTGGGGCCACGTATACAGATCTCCCCCCGCTCTCCTGTTGCCAGTGGTTGGTTGCTGTCATCAACGATGCGCACATCTGTATACAGTGGCGGCTGGCCTGCCGACCCCAACTTGCTGGTCGCCCATTCGGGGCTCAGGAACGAGGCAAAGGGTGCCGTCTCGGTCAGTCCATAACCCTGGCAGAATGAGATATCTCTTGCTCCGTATAATTCGATCAACGACTCGGGCACTGGTGCAGCGCCGCAGATCAGCATCTCGATAGAACTGAGGTCGGCGGTGTCAAACCCGGCTTGTTGCGACATAAAAAGAAACATAGCGGGAGCACCGAACATCTGGGTTACACGATAGGTTTCGATATCCTTGAGCACTTGTACGGGGTCAAAGTTGCGCATCAGCACCAGTGTCGAGCCAGTATGAAAAGACCCTAACGTCATAACGTTAAGGCCGCCGATGTGAAACAAGGGAGCGACCGTGAGCAACACATCATCGCGTGAGCTGCCAAACGCCTGCGCCGCATTGATGTTGTTCCAGACGATATTGCCGTGGGACAACATCGCCCCCTTGGGAAGTCCTGTCGTACCGGAGGTATACATAATCAAACACGTATCGTGCTGTGCCTGAGCAACACACTCGGAAATCGGGCTTAGTGCATCTCGTTCGGTCGAGAGATGGCGCCAACCGCTGGCAATGGATTCAGACGCAAAAAACTGCCTGCAGCATAAAGCCTCGCGCACAGGCTCAACCACCGGTATCAGCGCATCGTCACACACCAGCGTGTGTATTCCCGCATCGTTAATGATAAAGGTCAGCTCTTCACCGGTCAGGCGGAAGTTCAGTGGCACAAAAATCGCACCAATAACATTGGCGGCAAACAGTGTTTCCAAAAATGCAGGGTGGTTGAACCCTACATAACCCACCCTGTCACCCAGGCAGACGCCACTATTTTTTAGCAACTGGGCCTGCCTGCGAACGCGCAACCCAAAGTCTGCAAAGGTAGCCGACTCTCCTTCAAATATGATTGCGGTTCTTTCAGGATTGAGTTCGGCTCTGCGCAAGACGGTAGAAGCGATATTGTAGTTGACGGGTGGATGGTGCATGAGTTGCTCTCCTTAATCTGGCCCAATGTTGATCCAGGTCGTTGCCTGCGACGGGGTATCCGATAATACTAGCAAAACCTAAACGAAAGGATAGCGGCGATGACAGATGGTCAATGGCAGGTAATCGATCTCGAGGACGTCAAGAAGACATTCAAGGGCGAAGCAGTGGAGTACCTGGAGTTTCTGCGGGTACCGGCGTTGAGTTGTGGCTTGTACTCCCTCGCTGCCGGCAGCAAGGACATGCAGTCACCTCACGACGAGGATGAGGTTTATGTAGTACTCACGGGCAAAGCCCGCATGCGGCTTGGCAACGAGGAGCGCAGCGTTGGACCTGGATCACTGCTTTATGTGGGCGCCACCACCGACCATTCCTTTTTTGAGATAGAGGAAGACATGACATTGCTGGTATTTTTCGCCTCGGCGCTCTCAACTACACGCTAGATCCATGGCCGTGCGCTAGAGAAACAGACCCCAGTATCGGTAGATCATCGTCCCCGTGAAGGTGCCCAGCGCATACCCAAGCACACCGACCAGCACGCCGGGTGTCACCAGATTGTGCCAACCTTTGGTCGCTGCCAGCGCCGGTGCTGTCGTCGCGCCCAGTACCGCCGCATTGGATGCAGTAATCAACTCTGGCAGACTCAATTTGAACATGCTACCCAGCGTAAACAATACCAGTGCATGTATAGCGAGCAGTATAAAGACAAGCGCGATTAACAACGGCGCGACCTCCACCATCGCAACCACGTCTGCCCCCGCAGCTATGGCAGCAAAGAAGACAAATGACAGCGCGACTCCCAGCTCAAAGCTGCCCGCGAGCCTGCGCGCCAGACCCGGCATAAATGTGGCAACACCCAGTGCCAGCAAGGTGATCGTGACATAGCGCCAGCCCGATAGTCCCCACCATTGCACCAGCGCATCACCCACAGCCACCAGTACCATCGCCGTTGCCACCGACAAGCACAATGACATCGAGGTGATTGGCGGCGCGTCCATCGTGTCTGCTTGCATGACTTCATCTTCGTTATGCGAGACGAAGCGATTAGCCAACCACTTCCAGCCCGGCATCAGTGCGAGCAGACCCAGATAGACGGCACTAAACAGATTGTCCGCCGCCGTAGCCGCAGAGAAAAATGACGAATCGGCATTCAGGCCAGTGAGTTCACCCAGTGCCGCGTAATTGACGGACCCACCAATATAAGTTGACGCAAACAGACCGGCGATCGCAGCTTCACGCTGCGCCGCCTCCACCGGCG
>CALINF010000170.1 GCA_938045215.1 uncultured Halieaceae bacterium
GGTGCTCAGTGACTGGGGCACAGGCCGACGCTCTACCAATGAAATCATGGCAGACGCACGGGCCCGTGTTGCGAGTTTGGCTGGGGCCCGGGTATTTATCCGCGGACCGCGGTCGCTGGGCGGCAGTAACGGTGATCCGCTCCAGGTAGTTGTAGGCGGTGATAGTTATGAAGAGCTGGCCGACTGGCAGGATATCCTGCGCGAGCGTATGGCCGAAAATCCTGGTCTGATTGGCGTGGATACCGACTTGCGACCCACCAAACCGCAGCTGCGCGTGTCGATTGATCGTAACCGGGCGGGCGACCTTGGGATCAGCCTGCTGGATATCAGTCGTACCCTGGAAACACTGCTGGGTTCACGTAAGGTCACGACGTTTGTGCTGGGGGGTCGAGAATACGATGTGATCGTGGAAGGTGAGCTGGACACTCAGAAAACGCTGGGTGACCTGACCAATATCTATGTGCGCTCCAGCAGTACCAACCAGCTGGTGCCACTGGATAACCTCGTTACGGTGCGTGAAGAGGCTGATGCAGCAAGTTTGAATCGGTACAACCGCATTCGCGCGGTGACATTCTCTGCTGAGCTGGCTCCGGGTTACTCACTGGGCGAGGCGCTGCAGTATATGCGCGATATCGTCCGCTCGGACCTCCCGGAGCATGCTTCCATTGGCTACAAGGGCGAGTCTCTGGATTACCAGACGGCGGGCAGCTCCGTTATGTTTATCTTCGTGCTGGCGCTGCTTGTGGTGTACCTGGTGATGGCGGCTCAGTTTGAGTCTTTTGTGCACCCGGCAATCATTCTGTTCACGGTACCCATGGCCCTTATCGGGGGGTTGGGTGGACTATTGATATTCGACCAGACGCTGAATATTTACAGCCAGGTAGGCATGATCATGCTTGTTGGTCTGGCGACCAAGAACGGTATTCTGATCGTGGAGTTTATCAACCAGAAGCGCGATGCCGGCATGGAGTTTGTAACCGCCATTGAAGAGGGCGCGTCCAAACGCCTGCGCCCCATCGTTATGACAGCATTTACCACCGTCATGGGGTCGTTGCCACTGGTCCTGTCGTCCGGGCCCGGCAGTGAGGCTCGTCTGGTAATCGGTATTGTAGTGATGTGCGGAGTTACCGTGGCTACCGTGATCACGCTGTTCATGATTCCCATGGCCTACGCACTGTTTGCCCGCGGCACCAAGCCGCCCGGCGCGGTGGCACGCCAACTGGAGAGTGAGTTGGCCAAATAACCGATTCGTTGCGTTGCGGTGTTGTCCCTGCTCGGCAAAGTGATACAGTTGGTAGCAACGGGGCCAGTGACGTCGCCATAGAGCGGCGGATTGTTATGGGGCACCGACGTTTTCACCCCTATCGCCCTGCGGCGAAGGGGTGCTAGTCGCACGGGGAGAATGCAATGCGAATTCACGACTGGCTGAAAAAGTTGGCCACTGAGAACGGATCGGATCTTTACCTCAGCACTGGCGCGCCACCGTGTGCCAAGTTTCAGGGCGCCCTCAAACCTATCGACAGCACTATCATGCAGCCGGGTGAAATCAAGGATATTGCCTACGAGATCATGGATCCCACCCAGCAGGCCGAGTTCGAACAGGAGCTGGAGATGAATCTGGCCATGTCGATCTCCGGGTTCGGTCGTTTCCGGGTCAACATCTTCCTGCAGCGCAATGAAGTGGCTATCGTGGCGCGCAACATTGTGGCGGATATCCCCAACTGGAAGGACTTGCGACTGCCCGAGATACTCACAGAGGTGCTGATGCGCAAGCGTGGTCTGGTGCTGTTCGTCGGTGCTACCGGCTCAGGCAAATCCACGTCTCTGGCAGCACTCATTGATTATCGCAACAGCAATTCCAGCGGCCATATTGTTACCATCGAAGACCCGGTGGAGTACGTGCACAACCACAAGAAATCGATCGTCAACCAACGCGAAGTGGGTGTGGACACCCGCAGTTGGCACAATGCCCTGAAGAACACGCTGCGCCAGGCGCCGGACGTTATCCTGATCGGCGAAATTCGTGACCGCGAAACTATGGAGCATGCCATCGCGTTTGCCGAAACCGGTCACCTGTGTATTTCTACGCTGCATGCCAATAATGCCAACCAGGCGCTGGATCGTATTATCAACTTCTTCCCCGAAGAACGTCGGGCGCAACTGTTAATGGATCTGTCGCTGAATATTCAGGCGTTTGTATCGCAGCGTCTAATACCCACGGTAGATGGCAAGCGCTGTGCTGCGATCGAGATTCTGTTGGGCACGCCCATGATTGCCGATTTGATTCTCAAGGGAGAAATTGAGGGTATCAAGGAGGTCATGGCAAAGTCCGAGAACGTGGGTATGAAAACGTTCGACAGCGCCCTCTACGAACTCTACCGGGAAGGACTGATCAGTGAAAATGAAGCTTTGAAGAATGCGGACTCGCCTAACAATGTGCGACTCAAGATCAAGTTTGCCAAGGAAGGTGGCGACGATGGTGGCGCGATGGGGCTGACGCTGGAAGGTATGGAGGAAGAGGAACCGCCGATTTTCCAGACCTGACTCAGGGCACCGCTGTGTCAACAATCTGCTCCAGCTGGTCGGTGTCGTCAACTCCCGCCGCACGAGCAAGGCAAAGACTGAATGCCTTACCAACCTGAAGTAGCCGTATCGATTTTGCGTTGATCAATTCGGCGAACTCGTCATAGCTCAGGCTGGCAGCCTTCATACCCGAGCGATTGCAGAACAAGAGGCGCTGCGACTGAATCTCGTTCAGACACAGTTGGCAGCGTAGCCACTCACCATCGATTTTTAATGCGAGCCAGCGCCCAGCGCGCAGTGTGCTGATCGTATCGAAGTGAGCGCCGCGAGCCGGTCGTTCCTCGTAGTCAGGTAATCCGATCCGACCGATAGGAACCAGCTCCAGCTCCTGCTGACGCAGTAGCTGCATATGCACCGCTTCCACCTCACTAATAACAGACTCAAGCGCCTCACTATCGTGTTGCAGGCTGATGAGCCAGCGCCGTAGCGAGCGTGGTATCTGGGTGACCAGCTCAAACAGTTCCTGCCGACTACCGGCCCCACCCTCGGCAAAAGGTTGTACCGAGCGCAGTAGTGTAGCCGTCGTTTGTTGTACTTCCTTCCATTGGGGCGAT
>CALINF010000171.1 GCA_938045215.1 uncultured Halieaceae bacterium
TATCAGCAACGGCGCCTGCTGATAATCAGCTAGCGCCGCACTCGCAGCCTCCATCATCCGTCGCCCGCCACTGGCATGAACATTGACCATCCAAACTCCGAGATCGGCAGCAGCACGAACAGCACCGGCCACCGTATTGGGAATGTCATGGAATTTGAGGTCCAGAAACACGTCGAACCCGCGCTGCTGTAGTTGCTCAACCAAATCCGGGCCAGCTCGGGTAAACAATTCCTTACCCACCTTGAGACGACACAACTCAGGCGACAGCCTGTCAGCCAGATTCAGGGCCGATACCTGGTCGGGAAAATCAAGGGCAACGATAATCGGCAGCTCGGCGTGTGAAGGCATTCAGGGTTCCTTAAAGGTTTAACGTGTACGAAGGCAGTACAGCAATCGATTACTCGAGCGCTGAGCCACGATTCGCTTTCATAGTGCTCCAGTGTTTGCAGCCGGGGCAGCTCCAATGTAAATGCGCACCTGAGAATCCGCAGTGTCCACAGCGATAGGCCGGTCGCTCCTCAATCAGCCGCTCAACCAGTAGCTGCAGTACTGCTAGATTGCTCCGAATTGCGCCCTCGGCACTGTCCTTCTGCAAAACGATAAGTCGTTGCAGCCCCCGCAGGGATGGACGGTCGGTCAACTGACCGGACAAAAACTCAGCAGCAGCGGCATCGCCTGTCGATTGCCGCAAATCCTCGGCAACTGCCAGCACCAGCGGCGCAGACGGCGTCACGTCCAGACACTCTCGGAGGTAGGTTTGCAGAGCCGACGCGTTGCCAATGCTTTCATAGCATTGACGCAGCAGCGGTATAGACTCGGGTATGTAATCAGGGTTCTGCTGCCGGATCCTGCAAAGCGCAGTAATCGCCCGTTTCACATTGCCAACGGCAAGCTCCAATTCTCCCAGCAGGAGCGACGCACGTACACATTGCGCATCCTGAGCCAAGGCCTCACCCAGCTCCCTACGCGCCAGAGCCTCATCATTTACCTCCAGCGCTTTTGTGGCCAGCTCACAGTGATAGTGCGACAGCGCCACGGCAACCGATTGCCCCGGCACCGTCACCCCAAGCACGTCATCGCGTGACTCATCACTGGAAAGCAGCGTTCGGGCCACCGCTATAGCCTTGGGCCAATCCCGCTCGCTCTGATAAATCTCCTGTAGATGAAGCAGGCTCGGGCGACACTGAATGGACGACTCCTGTGCCAAATCCAGCAGCAGTTGCTCAGCCCGATCTAACAGCCCTGCCGCAACATAGTCTCTGGCCAGTTCAAGGTGCGCCTCATGCACCCGCGCCGGCGGCAGGTCAGTACGTGCCAGTAGATTCCGGTGAATGCGGATCGCGCGATCAACCTCACCGCGTTTGCGCAGCACATTGCCAATCGTAATGTGTGCCTCGAGTGTTTCGCTGTTAACCTCCAGATTACTGACGTAGCTATCGACGCCACTGTCGACGGCGCCGTCGGGGTGCACGTCCAGCAGATAACTCAAATCCTTATAGTATTGACTGCGTTGCTTGCTTCCTACCGGCTGGGGGCTGACACTGCGACGGCCAAGGTACCAACCAATCGCTATAGCGACAAACAGCAGGAGAAAGACCAGAGCATCATTCACTGGCGGGAGGCTCAGACTTTCGCAGCGCATCCAGCTCAAGCGCTGTTTTGGAGAGTTTACGCTGCGCGATGCTCAGAGACGCTCGCAAACGCACGATGAGAACACCGGAAATCAGCAGCCCCAGCAGACCACCCAGCCCCAATGCCAGTAGTAGCCACAGGGCAAGGCTGTGTGGTTCAAACGTGTAAACCAGGAGATCTAACGCTATGGGGTCTTTGTTCTGGAGGGCAAACAGAACTCCCACTGCAATCGCCGCGAGTAGAACCAGCACCGTGATCAGTTTTTTCAGTAGTTTCATGGAGTCTTTCCGCTGCTATACGCTAATCGATGATCGCCCGAATCGCCGCCAAAAAAAAGCGGCATGATCAGCTGATCACACCGCCCGTTGTGTTTCTCTCAACTTCAGAGCCCTGCCTGCAATCCCATATTCACTCGCTCGCGCAATTCCTTGCCCGGTTTGAAGTGGGGTACATACTTGCCTGTCAGCTCTACAGCATCCCCTGTCTTGGGGTTGCGGCCACGCCGTGGCTCACGATAGTGAAGTGAAAAGCTGCCAAAGCCCCGTATCTCGATACGCTCTCCAGTGGAGAGGGACTGGGACATATGTTCCAGAATCGTCTTGACCGCCAATTCCACGTCCTTGGCCGACAGCTGAGCCTGCTTTGCCGCAATAATCTCTATGAGTTCGCTTTTAGTCATTTCACCCTCATCAACGAGGCATTTTTATTGATCTTGCACTCGATTATGTATTCTGGACTCGGGATTACAAATACGCAAGTTGTTATTTTTTAACGAAAAAAAAGGCCCACCGAGGTGGGCCTTAGATTTTTCCGGGTTAAATACCCCCGCAGTGGACTTACTGGTCGCCCATCTGCGCCTTGATCAGATCACCAATCGTACCGGGAGAGGCATTCTCCTCCTGGTCTTTCAGCGACTTCACCGCTTCCTTCTCATCATCGTGGTCCTTGGCTTTGATCGACAGTGCCAGACCGCGGTTCTTGCGATCCACGGAAATGATCTTGGCTTCTACCGAGTCACCGACCTTGAAGGAATTACGTGCGTCTTCGACACGCTCGCGGCTGATATCAGAAGCCTTGAGGACACCCTCAACTTCTTCAGCCAGCTTGATTACAACAGACTTGGCGTCAACTTCAATAACTTCGCCTGTCACGATCGCACCGCGATCGTTCTCTGCAACGTAATTCGAGAACGGGTCGTCTTCAAGCTGCTTGATACCCAGGGAGATGCGCTCACGCTCTGGATCGATCGACAGGATAACTGTCTCAATCTCATCGCCTTTCTTGTAGTTACGCACGGCCTCTTCGCCAGTTTCGTTCCAGCTGATGTCAGACAGATGCACCAGACCGTCGATATTGCCTTCGAGTCCGATGAAGATACCGAAGTCGGTAATCGACTTGATGTTGCCTGAAATCTTGTCGCCTTTGGCACACTTGCCCGCAAACGCATCCCAGGGGTTCTGCTGGCACTGCTTGATTCCCAGAGAAATACGACGACGCTCTTCGTCAATATCCAGAACCATCACTTCTACCTCATCGCCCAGTTGCACGATTTTGGAAGGATGTACGTTCTTGTTGGTCCAATCCATTTCGGAGACGTGAACCAGACCTTCAACACCCTCTTCCAACTCGGCAAAACAGCCGTAATCGGTAAGGTTGGTGATGCGCGCCTTCACGCGGCTGCCTTCAGGGTAGCGACCGGTGATCTCGACCCAGGGATCTTCACCCAGTTGCTTGAGACCCAGAGAAACGCGGTTGCGCTCACGGTCGAACTTGAGGATCTTGACGTCGATTTCCTGACCCACTTCTACAATCTCTGATGGGTGCTTGATACGCTTCCAGGCCATATCGGTAATGTGCAGGAGGCCGTCTACGCCGCCTAAGTCAACAAACGCACCGTAGTCTGTCAGGTTCTTGACGATGCCCTTGACGGACATGCCTTCCTGCAGGCTTTCCAGCAGAGCGTCACGCTCTACACTGTTCGCCGCTTCCATAACAGCACGACGTGAAACCACCACGTTGTTGCGCTTCTGGTCCAGCTTGATGACCTTGAATTCGAGTTCTTTGCCTTCCAGGTGAGTTGTCTCACGCACGGGACGCACATCAACCAAAGAGCCCGGCAGGAATGCGCGGATTGTATTGATGTCGACAGTGAAACCACCCTTGACCTTGCCATTGATGATACCGGTAACCACGTCATCGGCTTCGTGAGCCGCTTCGAGGTCCTTCCACGCTTCGGCCCGCTTGGCCTTTTCGCGGGACAGCTTGGTCTCACCGAATCCGTCTTCTACGGACTCCAGGGCCACCTGTACTTCGTCACCGATCGTCAGGTTACATTCGCCTGCCGCGTCGATGAACTGGGCACGAGGAATGACGCCTTCGGACTTTAGTCCGGCATGGACGGTCACCCACTCGTTATCGATGTCGATAACCACGCCGGTCACAATTGAACCGGGCTCCATATCGACAGTTTTCAGACTTTCTTCAAAGAGTTCAGCGAAGGATTCGCTCATTACACATTACCTGTTAATAAAGTTTTCGGCGTATTACGCCTAGCCGCTCCTCCAGCTGGAACGGATCCTGTATATAAACCCGTCTCAGGGAGCAAAATCTGGAATAGACTGCCTGAGCGGAATTAAGCCATTTTAGCGATATTAGGCGAATTTAGCCGATAATCCGGCTATTTAAGACCTTTATCTGCGACGTATCCCATGACCCTGGCGAACACTTCGTCAATAGGGACACCGGAGCTGTCAACCACGATGGCGTCTTCTGCGGGAACCAGTGGCGAAACGCTGCGCTGACTGTCACGTGCGTCTCGCTCCTCGATGTCCTCAAGAAGGCGCGGGAGACTAACACTTTCACCCTTTGCGATCAACTGCTTGTAGCGCCGTTCGGCCCGTTCCGAGGCACTGGCGGTGAGGAATATTTTGAGCTGCGCGTGCGGAAAAACCACGGTACCCATGTCACGACCATCGGCCACCAGACCAGGGGGTTTGGCAAACTCCCGCTGGCGCTGCAACAGGGCCGTGCGCACCGAGGGAATCGCCGCAACGGTGGACGCGCCGCGCCCGCCCTCTTCGGTACGAATCGCACGACTGACATCCTGCCCCTTGTACGCCACCAGCACCTCCCCACTCGCCGCAGAGGTGAAACTCACATCCAGAGTGCGGGCAATGTCGGTGACACCCGCATGATCGCCCCAGTCTACCCCCTCTATAAGACAGGCCTGCCCGGTAACCCGGTACAGCGCTCCGCTATCAAGAAAATGCCAGCCCAGGGTATCGGCAAGGCGATGGGCAATGGTTCCCTTCCCCGCTCCGCTGGGTCCGTCAATGGTAATAACAGGAGCACCAGTCACAGCTAACTTTCCCGGGTAGAAATGAGCAGCCCCATGCTGCGGGCAACTGTATCGAAACCAGGAAACGAGGTGTCGACATGATCACAGTCGAGAATATGCAGCTCGCGCTCACAACGCAGTGCGGAAATAGCGAACGCCATGGCAATCCGGTGGTCGTGAAACGTATTGATCACGCCCCCACCCAGGGTTCCACCCTCGATCACAATGCCATCGTCCAGGACTTCGTTTTGTATACCCAGAGTAGTCAGTCCCTCTGCCATGCTGGCAATACGATCGCTCTCCTTGACCCGAAGCTCCTCCGCGCCACGCAAAACCGTACGTCCCTCGGCACAAGCGGCCGCTATGAACAGGGCTGGAAACTCATCGATCGCCAATGGCACCTGCTCCGGCGGGATCTC
>CALINF010000172.1 GCA_938045215.1 uncultured Halieaceae bacterium
ACGATAAATACCTGAAAGGGTACAAGCCCACGGACCAGTTCACGCCTCAAGTGACTGCAGGGTTGGCAGATGAATATCTGCACCTGATGGCGCGCAACAACGAATTGCTCAACGTGTTCGAGTCATTGTCACTGAATGTCGCCAACGTAGAGGTATTGTCCACACCCGTACGGGACGTCAGGCCAGAAATACTAAGACCCATTATGCAAGCCGCGCGTCAGCAGAAGCGACTCGATGTCGACTACGTGTCGATCAACAATCCCGATCGTGAAGGTCGTATCATCGTGCCGCACACGCTGGTGTATACGGGTTTACGCTGGCATGTCAGGGCCTGGTGCGAAAAAAACCAGGAGTATCGCGATTTTGTGCTGAGCCGGTTCCGCGAGATCCCCGATATCATGGATGAATCGGAACACGGTATCGAAGGTGATAGCGACTGGAATACACAGGCCACGCTTCGCATCGTACCTGATCCGCGATTGAGCAAAGCACAGCGTCAGGTTGTTGAGGTCGATTACGGCATGACCGAGGGCGCGCTTGAAATAACGACACGTGCCAAGCTGGTGCCTTATGCTTTGAAACTGTTGCACATCGACTCCCTAGAGATCCACGACGATCCCACTGCACAGCAGATTGTGATAGAAAATCGCAAACAGCTCGAACCCTGGTTATTCGGGTGAGCGATGAAGGCATTCCTGCATCACCAATAAAACCACCGATAACAACAGGAGATAGTTCCATGATCGACCAACAAACACAGGCCCGTCAGTTGGCATTCCACGCAGTAGTGATATTGGGACTGGGCATGGTCGCAGGGTATTTCTGGGGTAATGCTATCGGTGATCCAGCGATCTCGACTTCGCAGGCAAATGCGTGGCGACTGGCTCACATCGAGGGCTTTGCCAACGGCGTGCTGATGCTGGTGGTTGCCCTGTCGTATTCATTAGTGCAGCCTAACGAAAAGGCAGAAAAGTTGATTCGACTGGGGATGATCGTGGTTGGTTACTCCAATATTCTGGCCAGTCTGTACGGTGGTCTCTTCGATGCGCGCGGCACGATGCCCACCGCCGACTCCAGTATTCACGACATCATTGTATTTTTTGGCTTTATGCCCGGTGTTGTTGCCATATTTATTGTCCTGGGCGCCATGGCGTCCTCACTGCGGAAACCTGCATGAGCGAGATTGAAGACTACGAGCACGCGTACTCCGAGGCCAACTTCTGGCAGAAACTGAAGCGGTTTGCCAAAGCCGCGGGAAAGGAGGTTGTAGAGAAAGCTCTGTTGCTTTACTACGCGGGTCAGGAAGAAGACGCACCTGCATGGGCCAAGGCCACTATTGTCGCGTCGCTTGGCTATTTTATTGCACCGCTGGATGCCATCGTCGACCTGACCCCCGCCGTTGGTTACGCCGATGATCTTGGGGTACTGGCGCTCGCGCTGGCTGCAGTGGCGACCTACATCAACGACGATGTCAGGGAAAAGGCCGCCCGCAAGATTACTCACTGGTTCGGTAGCCAGGAGACAACAGACGGCGCACTGGATGAGAAATCACCGCCTGGAGACGATAGTGGAGGCGAAGCAGACAAGGACGCATCATGAAGGCATTCGGACTCGATGGCTGTAAACGCGGCTGGTTCTATGTGTGCCTGGAAGGCGAGACAATCGAATGCGGCGTTGTGGCTACCGTGGCAGACATCGTGCAGCGTGCCAGTACAAACGATACCATCTGTATCGATATCCCCATCGGTCTGCACGACGATGGGTCTGCACCGCGCGGGTGTGATGTAGCAGCGCGCCAGGTGCTTGGGCGCGGACGGTCCTCCAGTGTCTTCAATGCTCCATTGCGCCCCGCGCTTTACACGCCTGACTATCCCGCTGCCAATGCTCTCAATCGTAAACTGTCGGGGAAGGGGCTCAGCAAACAGTCCTACAATATAGGCAACAAGATTCGCGAGGTTGATGAATTAATGCTCACCAGCCCCAAGGCACGTGGCCTGATAAGGGAGGTGCACCCCGAGGTGTGCTTCTGGGCCCTGAACGGCGGCCAGGCTGTGCTGGCCAGCAAGAAGACGGATGAAGGGTTTGATATTCGCATGCAACTGTTGGAGTCACACCTGAGCCAGGCGCGATACTGCGTACAGGACAGCCTACAGACGCATCCACGCAGTGCTGTGGCCCGCGATGACATCGTCGATGCGATGGTAGTTGCATTGACTGCCAGTAATTCATTTTATTTCAATACGTTACCTGAGTTACCGGAAGTAGATGCTAAGGGTTTGGCGATGGAAATAGCCTACTTCACGCCACAGCCCAACCGGAATAAACAGGCAGATTAACAATGACATCCAACTCACTATTTTTGCAGGGTTTTTTCCGCCTTGCTGATCCTAAAATTTCATTGGCATCGTTTGCCGGCATTTTCATGGCCGCCTGCTTCGCAGCCAGTGATACGGGCCTGAACACACCCTGGCTGCTGCTGACCATCGTGGGTATTTTCTGTGTGGAAGTTGGCAAGAATGCCTCCGGTGAGATCGTGGATTTTGACAGCGGCACAGATCAGGCCATCACGCCGGAACGGCGCAGCCCCTTCTCCGGCGGCAAACGGGTACTGGTGGAAGGTTTATTGAGCCGGGAGCAGACCTGGGCGATAGCCACCGTGTTTTTCATGAGCGCGATCGCTATCGGGCTTGCCATCGCCACATGGCGTGATTCTCGTGTCCTGGGTTTTGGCATTCTCGGCATGGCGTTGGCCTGGTACTACCACGGTGGGTCTTTGCGCCTGTCCTATCGAGGCCTGGGAGAGCTTGCGGTCGCACTCGCCTACGGCCCCTTTATCGTCTGCGGTACGTATCTGGTGCAAACCGGCTACCTCAGCGCCCCCCTACTGCATGCTTCCATGGCATTGGGGTTGCTGGTGGCAGCGTTTCTCTGGATCAACCAGTTTCCGGACTACGCTGCCGACAAAGCCGCGGGGAAAAACAACCTGGTAGTCAGGCTGGGGCTGCCTGCGGCAGCCTTCGTGTATGTAGTGATATTAGTTACGGGTTACTTGTGGCTGATATTGGCCAGTGAACATTTCACAGGCGCGAGGGGAATGCTGTGGGGTTTGCTGGGTACAGCCCCCGCGGCATTCTCTGCATGGCGGCTACTCGAAGCGCACAACGGTGATACAGGAAAGCTGATTCCCGCCCAGGCGGCTTGCCTGGGCAGCTTTTTACTCATGGCTGTGGGAACCGGCCTGGGCTACGCGATCCATCACTAACTGATCAGGCTAAGACAAGAACGACTTGGCCGCCCCCATCAGACCATCGAGTCCACCGGCCGCCTCTAAGAGGCTGCCACCACTGCTCGCATTATCCATAAGCTGTGGCAACACCTCGGCCAGACCCGAAGCCGCGCTGCTCGCATCGGTACCAACAGTACCCGCAAACTCTGATACCTTGCTGTCGCCCAGTAGACTCATGACGCCTTCTGCCGAGATAGGCGCATTACCGCCATCGCCCAGCCACGAACTGACCACTGAACCCAGATCACCACTGGCTGCCATCTTGCTTGCCAGACCCGCCAGATCCAGATTTCCCTGACCATCACCCAGTAGCGTGGACAGCGCGCTTTGCATGGTTTGGGGGTCTATAGCAACGCCCAGTTTTTCGCTAAGAAGCTTTGCTCCTATGGCTAATATATCCATCGTTGATCATCCTGTGCTGATTAAAAATTGGCTTTGCGGTTCGCACCTGCTTTGCCTTCGTAAAGCTGTCCGCCAGATGTTCAGGACTTTAGTTTCTCCAGCAAATCCATCGGTAGCGGGAAAACAATCGTTGAACTCTTGTCTCCCGCAATCTCTACCAGTGTTTGCAGATAACGCAGTTGAATCGCCTGGTCCTGATCGGCCAGCACATGCGCTGCCTGCGCCAGCTTTTCAGCCGCCTCAGCTTCACCCAGTGCGTGAATCACTTTGGCGCGACGCTCTCGCTCTGCCTCGGCCTGCTTCGCCAGCGCCCTGACCATTGTCTCATTAAGATCGACGTGCTTAATCTCGACGTTTGCTACCTTGATACCCCACGCTGCCGTCTGCTTGTCGAGAATAACCTGGATATCCGCATTGAGTTTTTCGCGCTCGGCCAGCATGTCATCCAGTTCGTGCTGCCCCAGAACGCTGCGCAGCGTAGTTTGCGAGAGCTGGCTGGTTGCCTCCAGAAAATTTTCTACCTGAATGATTGCCCGCTCGGGATCCAGAACCCGGAAGTAAATCACCGCATTGACCTGCACAGACACGTTATCGCGCGATATAACATCTTGAGTGGGTACATCCATGACTATCGTTCGCAGATCAACACGCACTATCTGCTGCAGTACGGGAATCACGATGATCAACCCTGGCCCTTTGACCTTATAGAAGCGACCCAGCATAAAGATGACGCCACGCTCGTACTCACGCAACACGCGAAAGGTTGAGGCCAACAGGCCCAGTACCAGAAATATGATGACACCGCTAAAAATTTCCATATTGTTCTCCGCCAAATTACTGCTGTTAACTAGCCCTGCTTTTTCACCAACAGCGTCAACTCATCCACCGCTTCAACGATCACCGAATCGGTCTCGGCAAGCACATCATCGCTGCGCGCTTCCCATAGTTCTCCGTCCAGCCGTACCCAGACCACACCATCCGCTAATGCTTCTACCGGGGCAATAGCGCCCACTAAATGCGCCACACCTGTAACAACCGACTGCTTGCGCGCGCGCACCACCAGTCCCAGCGCCACAGCCAAAACGCCCACACTAAACACCGCCAACGCTAGTATGACGGGTAGCGCAATCTGATAGGCAGGCAGCTGGGTATCCATGAGCATAACCGATCCAACGATAAAGGCAGCTATCCCACCCAGACCCAGAATGCCGAAGCTCGGCGCGAACGCCTCCGCTGTCATCAGTGCCAAACCCAGCAGAATCAAGCCCAAACCTGCATAACTGATTGGCAACACCTGAAACGCGTACATCGCCAGCAGCAAGCACACTGCGCCCAGTACTCCCGGCACACCAATGCCGGGGTTATAGAACTCAATAATGAGACCATAAACGCCGACAAGCATCAGAATATAGGCGACATTTGGATTTGTGATGACGCTCAAGAACTCGCTACGCCAATCTACCGCGTAGTGCTGAATTGCGAGACCTTCTGTACGAAGCATACGCTCTGCGCCGTCCATCACCACTGGACGGCCGTGCAGGCGGTTAAGTAGTGTGGCGTCGGAATCAGCAACCAGATCGATTACGCCAGCTGCCAGCGCATCTTCGGCTGACAGGCTGGCGCCCTGCCGTACTGCCAACTCAGCCCACTCTGCGTTGCGCTGACGCAGTTGCGCCAGACTCTGGATATAGGCTACTGCGTCGTTGATAATCTTGCGCTCCATTGCCGTGGCCGGCTCAGCCGAGGTTTCATCAGGCGCACCCTGTCCTTCAGGTTTCGGCACTGAGGGCAACCGCGGGGCACCTATCTGTACCGGTGTTGCCGCACCCAGATTGGTGCCTGGCGCCATAGCTGCAATATGGGTCGCATACAGCAGATAGGTGCCAGCACTGGCCGCTCTCGCGCCGCTGGGGGCAACAAAGCCCACCACCGGCACGTCCGATGCAAGAATCTCCTTGATCATTTCACGCATCGACAAGTCCAGGCCACCCGGCGTGTCGATACGCAGTAGCACAAGTTCAGCGTTTGCTTCACTTGCCTGCTGCAGACCGCGCGAAAGATGGTCTGCCGTGGCAGGACCGATAGCGCCGTTGATATCAATCGACCACACATCGGCGCTGGCGCGTGCAGCCAACAGCAACAGCGCAAATACGACTAACCCCAGACCACATTTTTTCAAACTGTAACAACCTCAGCCGGTCAACGTTCAACTCTTAATGTTCAATACCCAGAGCACAGACCAATGGGCCGGCTCGTGACAAATCTCTTTCTTCTGCCCTCACTTAAGTATAGATCAGCAGCAGGTTTCAGCCAGTGCAAGCGCGTTGTTCTTGTGTCGGCCAGACGGATATACTGGCCTGATGACAGACTCAAAAACAGGCGATTGTTACGTATGAGCGAAGATCTGAGTCCCTACCTGCAACCCAGCCTTACGGTTGACAGCGATCACCCCGGGGTGATTTCCCGGGCAAACGCGCTTATCAACCCCAGCGCCAGCCATACTGACAACGCCCTGACGCTCTACTACTGGGTACGCGATGCCATCCGCTACAACCCCTACTCGCTGGACCTGTCGCCGGAGGGACTCAGTGCCAGTACCGTGCTGGCGTCACGCAACGGCTGGTGCGTTCCCAAGGCCGCACTACTGGCTGCGCTGTGTCGCCATGCCGGGATACCCGCTCGCCTTGGCTTTGCCGATGTGCGCAACCACCTGTCAACTCAACGTATGCGCGACACGATGAAAACTGACCTGTTTTACTTTCACGGCTATACCTCCATCTATCTGGAGGGCAATTGGGTGAAAGCGACACCGGCGTTCAACATCGAACTCTGCGACAAGTTCGGCCTGAAGCCACTGGAGTTTAATGGACGCGACGACAGCCTGTATCACGAGTTTGACCAGGCGGGTAACAAACACATGGAGTATGTGCGTGATCGAGGCGAACACGTGGATATCCCTATCGAGGAGATGTATGCCGTGTTTCGCAAACACTACCCGCAGATGACGCACCTCGGGGAAGACCACACAACATCGCTGGGGGATGAGCAGCAGTGGGAACATGACATCGCAGCAGAGGCAGCACGCGAAGCCTGATCCGTTATCCTGACCAGATCCGCGGTCTCGTTGCTATCTCACTACTTGTCTAGCTACTGCTGCGCCGCTTCCTGAGCCTTTCTTTCCTTGCAGAGCGTAAGAAACACCGCCGTCGCAATACCTGATGCCGCAAAGATCATACACATCACCATAATTTGATAGCGCGCGGCAATCAACGGCGACACACCCGAGAGGATCTGCCCCGTCATCATGCCTGGTAGCGATACCAGACCCACAGCAAACAGGGAGTTCACCACAGGGATCATCGCTGCCTGAAATGCAGTGGTTCGCGCACGCTGCCAGGACTCGCCGTGATCAAGCTCAGCATACAGTCGCTCAACCGCCAGGCTGACCGCAGTCATCGCGTTGGCAAACGCCATTCCCGCCAGAGGAATCATGTAATGCGGCAGATACCAGGGATCCAACTCCAACACGGCAAAGGTGATAAGCGCCAGCACAAAACCACCACCCAGAAAAATTCCGATAAACGCAGCACCCAACAACGGTAGCCTCTCATTCGGTGCGGTACGCAGCGCGATCCAGCTTGAAGTAGCGGCCATGATCAGCAGCACGAGTAAGATAAGCCAACCGGTCTCTGCGCCAAAAACCCAGGCCAAAACATACCCGATCAACAGCAGCTGAATGAGCATGCGTCCCAGGGCATACATCGCATTGCCAACATCCATCGACCATCGCCACATAATCACCAGCGTAAGTGCGACAGGCACTAGCGCAATGGACAGCTGCACCAGTGTGGGGGCAATCACCACATCATTCATGACTCAACGTTCCCAGACCTATTCATGTTCAGCTTTCTCATACGTTAGCTCACCACTGAACACCAGAGTCTACGGTTGCCTGTGTGAGGTCAAGTCAACCACAGTGAATGCTTCAACGAACCCCCAGAGCGACAATAGACCCGCCAGCTAGTGCAGCCCACATCAATTCCTGCAACACACTACCCAGGACAGCGACGGCCACGATCGTGGCAACCAGGCCGATAACTCGATCAGCGCGACTGCGCACGTCGAGGTTGGTCGGCCGCTCTTGCTGACGCAACAAGCGCCAAATGATTCGCTGTTCTTCCCGTTGCGCGGGAAGTTGTGACGTTGTGATCAGGTTCATGATGCGCTCCCGGCTACAGCCAGCTAATGACAGACGCGTCTATCATCGCCGGGGGCCGGCAGCACAACCATCTGTCTACTTTTCATCGTGATTGAAAAGGCGACAGGTTACTGCCTGACTTTTTTGAACCCGCTTTCGATTAACCTATCAACAGGTTGCTGCTGTCGCAGCCGATTGCCGACCAGCTGACTAGTTGCTAGTCGCCAATGCCTTGAGAATAATCGTCCAGTGATCTAATCCATCATAGAAAGCCTTGATGGGCACACGCTCGTTGAGACCATGAGCGTACATCTCATCGGGATTCATGAATCGACCGCTTACCGCCCAGGTAGGGATACCCGCGTTGCGAAAGTGCATGCCATCGGTGCCACCTGACTCCATATAGGCGATGAGCTTCACATCCGGGTAACGCGCATGCACCGCCTGTTCGACTGCAGCCACAACGTCGCTGCGCAGCTCTGACACTGGACTCTCTGTTGGATCGCCCAATAATTCAAACTCCACATCTTCGTTGGCAACCACCTGGGCAAGCGTTTCCTGCACCTGCGCGACACTGGTGCCCGGGAAGATACGGCAATTCACCGTGGCTGTGGCTGATTGAGGCAGCGCATTCTCGGCGTGGCCGGCCTTGAGCATGGTTACCACGCAAGTTGTGCGCGTAGTGCCAATATAGGATGACTCTTTTGCCAATCGCGCTGCCGCAACCTCGTCACTGGGGTCGTAAGCAAATGCAATCATAGCGTCACCCAGTTCTCCACCAAGTTGCTCACCCGTTTCCTGAAAATAAGCCAACGTCATCTCGCTCCATTGCACCGGAAACTTGTAGGCCTGAATTTGCTTGATGGCGTCTGCCAGATCGTAAATGGCATTGTCCTCGCGCGGCCTGGAACTGTGCCCGCCTGGATTACGAACAGTGATCTCCCAGGTAGCATAGGTTTTTTCGGCTGCCTGAATTCTATAAACAATCGCCTTACCATTCGCATCGAGGTTGCCACCGCCGGCATCGGAGTTAAGCGCAAACTCAGCCTCTGCGAGATCGGGACGCTCATAAGCCAATAATCTGGTGGTGGTCATCCCACTTTCTTCATCCCCCGAGAACACCAGAATCAGATCCCGATTGGGTGTCCAACCCGCCTTCTTCAGGCGTATGAATGTTGAGGTTAGCTGTGCTACACCAAATTTATTGTCGATAGTGCCGCGCGCATAGAAATTCACCTCGTCCTGCGTCAGCTTGAACGGAGGCCGTTCCCAGTCCTCGGCAAGTGCCTCGACAACATCAAGATGCCCCAATAGCAGAATGGGCTTTTTAGAGGAGCTACCATCGCCGCGGTAACGTGCAATCAATCCCGCAAAACTGTCCTTGCGGACAATCTCAACATCTTCTTGCGGAAACCCAGATTCGATTAACTCATCGGCAAGATAGCGCGCCACTCTAGGGGTATTGCCCATGGCTTTTGAGGTATCTACCTCGACAATCGTGCGATAGATCTCCAGTGTTTTCTGTGCATGCTCGGATCGTATTGGTTCATTGGCAAAGACACCGGAAACACCCAGTGTTGCCACTAAAACGGCTACCATACGCTTCATTTGTTTTCCTCTGTTTGACTGTGTGCTGCTCTACCGGAGCAATAATAACCGGAGAGTATTGCGCGCCTGCAGGCGAGTAGGTCATCCAGTGTAAAAAGAAAACACGCGTACGTCATGCGCTAAATCCGTTACGCTACACAGATGTGGACCTCGTTTCGTACTGTCTGGCTACTGGCGCTTGCTAACGCGATCTCAGCCAGCGCCTTTCCCCTGATGATGCTGATAGGCAGCATCATTGGCGCACGCATGGCACCAGACCCGCAATGGGCAACCCTGCCTATCGCACTCATGGTGATCGGCACCGCCTGCGGTGTGATTCCGGCCACCCGCACGATGGCACGTCTGGGGCGAAAACCCACCTTCATCGCGTTCAACACTATCGGCATCCTGGGATGTCTCCTTGCCGGACATGCGCTGTCGCTGGACAGCTTTCAAATGTTGTGTGCTGCATCGTTCCTGCTAGGGATAACCAACGCAGCGATTCAGCAGATGCGATTTGCTGCAATGGAAAGCGTTAGCCTGGAGCATGGACCCACCGCTGCCTCCATCGTCATGTGTTCAGGCATCATTGCTGCCTTTCTTGGGCCAGAAATGGCAGTACTGGGTCAAAGCCTATCCAGCGTTGAATACCGCGGTTCTTTCTGGTTGGGTGCGGGCTGCTTCCTGACTGGCTCTGTACTACTGCTATTGCTCTACCGACCGGCACCCCTCAAGCGAATAGAAACTCACAGCAGTACAGCCAGACCGCTGCGAGAGATGTTGCAAAATCGCACTCTGGTTCTGGCTATCGCCAGTGGCGCGGTTGCATTTATCGTGATGTCATTCGTCATGACGGCAACGCCTGTCAGTATGCACCTGCACCACGGCCATAGCATTGCCGACACCAAATGGGTGATTCAATCTCATATCGCCGCAATGTTTCTGCCCTCTCTGCTTACTGCGTTGCTGTTTCGATTCCTGTCTATCCGGTCACTCATGCTGGCCGGACTCGTCTGTTACGCCCTGATGATTTTTATTGGTCTTATCGATGCCTCAGTAATGGGCTTCTGGGGCCAGTTGGTAATGCTGGGAATCGGCTGGAACTTTCTATTTGTTGCTGGAACCGCCCTACTGCCGACGGCCTACGCAAAGGGCGAGCAGTTTCGCGCGCAAGCGATGAATGACACGGTGGTGTTTGGCACTCAGGCCATCGCCTCGCTGTCGGCTGGCTGGGCTCTCAGCCTGATAAGTTGGCAGCAGCTGCTACTTCTTTGCCTGCTTCCGATGACTGCCATGATCATCGCGCTGCTATGGCACCGCAAAGCGGCCTGATACCCGATTACTGCAGTAACGGGTAAATCCTGCTAAAACTTTCAAAAGCAGTCGTTTCTGTCTATAAAGGTAGTACTACCGCCAGCGCTGGAAGATCGTTGGCTAACAATGATGGGTGACAGTTGATAGCACGTCCAACACAGTAGAGTCAGGGTATATTATGCGAAGAGTTGATCTGGCAGATGCAGGCTTCCTGCTTGCAGAAAAACGAGAAACACCGATGCACGTGGGAGGCATCAATCTGTTCACGCTTCCAGACGGGGTCGACGAGCACGAATTTATGAATTACCTGGGTGATGTGCTGAGTAACGCACAGGACTTTCGCAAGCCGTTTGGAGAGTATCTGGTTAGCCGCCGCAGCGGACTGTTCTGGGAGACCGACCAGAATATCGACATGGAATATCATATTCGCCATTCAGCGCTGCCCAAGCCAGGTCGCTACCGCGAATTGTTCGCCCTGGCCTCACGACTGCATGGCACGCTGCTGGACAGAAACAGGCCACTGTGGGAGCTCCACCTGATCGAGGGCCTGCAAAACCGGCAGTTCGCGGTGTACAACAAGATTCATCACGCAGCCATTGATGGCGTAGGTGCCATGCACATTACCGAAGGTATGTGCTCGCGTGACCCGGATGAGCGTATTGAATATTCGCCCTACTCGCTGGAAGCGTACAATACCTACAAGGAACGCCGCTTCGGTGGCATGACTCGCCCTGTTAAACAACCCAAGGAGCGAGAGCTCAAAGCTGTCGCCGAGGCCCTGAAACAGCAGTACGATTCCACCGCTAATGTCATGGGCGCGCTGCGCCGTTTCGGTGGCGCCTTTTTTGGGCGTAGCGGTAACCTGGCAGTGCCCTGGCACAACGTACCCAAAACCTCGATCAATACCCGCGTTTCTGGTGCCAGACGCTTCGTTGCCCAGTCGTGGGATTTCGCCAGGGTTAAAGCCGTGTGCAAAGCTCTGGATGGCACCTTCAACGACATCGTGCTCGCCATGTGTTCTGGCGCACTGATCCGTTACCTGCGGTCTCGTGACGAGCTACCGCGAGATTCGCTGAAAGCCATGGCACCGGTATCACTGCGTGCCGAGGGTGATATGGAGTCTGCCAATGCTGTCGGGTTCATCACCGCGGACCTGGCGACCAACATTGGCGATCCGGAAACGCGATTGCGCACTATCCAGCGCTCTATGGCTGCCGGCAAAGAACTGGTGGCGAGCATGTCCGCACGCGAGGCCAATATATTCATGCAACTTACCCAGGTGCCGGCCATTCTCACCAACGTTCTGGGCCTCGCAGACAGATTCCCTGCAGTGAGCACCGTGATATCGAATGTACCGGGGCCACGTGAGCGACTGTACTGGAATGGTGCACGCCTTGATGGCATCTACCCGGCATCGATTGTGTTCGACGGCTTCTCAATGAACATCACGCTGGTAACCTATGCCGATAAAATTGACTTCGGCATTATCGCCTGTCGGCGTTCGCTGCCACAGATACAACGCTTCATCGATTATCTAGAGGACTCTTTGCAGGAACTCGAGGAAGTTGCTGGCTTGAGAGTCAACACCAGACAAAAAGTCGGCGCACCAAAACGCAAAGCGCCGAGTACAGCCAAAACAAAAAGCGCCGCAGCTGGCGCTTCCAAGGGCAAGACGACTGCCAGCGCGAAAGTCCCAGCTAAGGCAAGTAAGAAGCCCAAAGCAAAAGTGAAAGCAAAAACCAAAGCCAAGGCCAAACCTAAGGCAGCTAAGCTCACCAAAGCCGCGAGTAAAGTGAAACCCAAAGCTAAAGCGAAGGCAAAGGCAAAACCTAAAACCAAAGCGACAGCAAAACCCAAGCTAAAAGCCCGTGTGTCACGCAAAGCTAAACCGAAAGCCCGCTCTTAATGCATTAACAAGCACGACAGTCACTGGTGAGGCTCGGGGGAACTCTAGTATAAGTTAGTCCGTGTCCTTATCCGCGGGGATTATCTGCGAATGTGTCGCAAGCGGCAAAATCACCTGAATCAAAGCCGCGCCGGAACCAGGCAACACGCTGCTTTGAAGTGCCGTGAGTAAAACTGTCTGGCACTACGCGTCTGCCGGCCTCCCGCTGCAATCGATCGTCGCCAATGGCAGAGGCTGCCTGCAGCGCCTCTTCCAGATCACCTTCATCCAGCAGGTCTCTATCGACCTTGGCCGCATGTCCCCAAAGTCCGGCGAAGCAATCTGCCTGCAGCTCCTGCCGCACTGACAACGCATTGACCTGCGCTTCGCTGCGCCCTTGACCCGCCGCGCGAACCTTCTGGCTGATTCCCAACAGCGTTTGCACGTGATGCCCAATCTCATGTGCCACCACGTAGGCCTGCGCAAAATCACCCGGCGCACCGTGACGGTTGGCAAGATCGGCGAAAAAACTTAGGTCGATATACAACTGCTGATCACCCGGGCAATAAAATGGTCCAACTGCAGATGATGCCTGACCGCAGGCTGAATTTACCCGCCCTGAGAACAGCACCAGTGTTGGCTCGACATACTGAAGCCCCTGCGAGATGAATATCGCATTCCAGGTGTCTTCTGTGTCCGCGAGAACCACAGCAGTAAAATCCGCCAATTCTTGCTCTTGCTCAGAAGGCGTGTACTGCGAAGGGGCAGTGGCAACCGACCCACCCAGCAACAACGGCAGTAGATCAATACCCAAAAATCGGCTACCAAAGACTACCACTACACCTACAATCAGAAATGTGCGACCGATTTTGGTACGAATAAGAGCCGGCAGAAATCGCAATAGGACAGGAGCGGCACCGGCGCTTGTGTAGCCGGCAGACTCTCCTCGTCTATCATCGACATTGCTACTTCGTCTGCCGCCTTTCCACCGCATACCCTATTCCCTGTTTCAACGCCATCTCACAAACCGCTTCTGACAGATCAGTCTGCAAGATGCTCTTGAAAAAACTCAAGCGTTCGCTGCCAGGACAGTTCCGCGGCAGCTTCGTTGTAGCGCGGCGTCGAATTATTGTGAAATCCATGCTGCGTATCTGGGTAAAGAAAGCGTTGATAGTCTACGTTGTTCGCTTTCAAGGCTGCTTCAAAGTCTGGCCACAGTGCATTAATACGCGGGTCTTTCTCGGCGGACTGCACCATCACCGCTGCGCGAATGCTGGCAACATCGTCACCTGACACGGAAGCACCGTAATACGGCACTACAGCTCGAATATCCTGCCCCATATTCACCGCCAGGAAATTCACCACGCCACCACCCCAACAAAAACCTGTAGCGCCGAGCGCCCCTGTACTTTGGTCGAGGGCTTTTAAGTACTGCGCGCTATTGAGCATATCCTGCTTCAGTTTGGCCTGGTCCAGACCACGTTGTAAGGTGCGCCCCTCATCGTCGTTGCCGGGATAGCCTCCAGCTGGATAGAGCCCGTCCGGCGCAAGCGCGAGAAAGCCCTGCAGTGCGCAGCGACGAGCTACATCTTCAATGTACGGATTCAAACCGCGGTTCTCGTGCACCACCAATACGGCGGGAAAGGGCCCCTCTCCTGCTGGCTGTACCAGATAGCCACGCATTTCCCCCGAGTTACCCCCCGGCGAGGGGTACTTAACGTACCGCGCCTTGATACGATCATCGTTAAATGACACCACCGCCGCCTCTGCGTAGCGCGGCAACAGGGCTTGCGCCATAGATAGCGCGGATACGCCTGCGACGGTTACCAATGAAGCGCGCCGCAAGAACTCACGACGGTCCATTTCACCATGACAGTACTCGTCATACAGGTCGAAAATACGCTGATCGATCTGCTGGTTGTTGTCGTTGCGACTGACCTGACGATCATGGGTGGATGACTCAGGGTTCATGTTAGGCTTTTCCTTTGACCGTTGGACAGAACTGGATATCCTAAGCATAACCTAGCTGCCAGCGCTGGTCAGCAAGTCCATATGGCCCTACTCTATACCCTTTGGGTTCTCTTCATCGACACGATCAAGGTTTTCTATGGAAAATGGCATTCTCATTGGTGGCAGCTCAGCCGGGCAGGTATTTCTCAATCCCCGCTATGCCAATCGACACGGTCTCATTGCGGGAGCCACCGGCACCGGTAAGACGGTCACATTGCAGTGCCTGGCAGAGGGGTTTTCCGATATCGGCGTTCCGGTATTCATGGCAGATGTCAAAGGCGATATTTCTGGTATGAGCCAGGCTGGCAAACCCCACCCCAAGGTCGACGCGCGCGTACAGAAAATTGGCATCAGCAACTACAGCCAGCGCGCGTACCCTGTGTCTTTCTGGGACCTCTTTGGCAAGAAAGGCACGCCCGTGCGCTCAACAATATCAGAGATGGGGCCGCAGCTGCTTTCGCGGATGCTGGACCTGAACGAGACTCAGGAGAGCGTAGTCACGCTGGTATTCGAATTTGCCGACAATGAGGGCATGCTACTGGTCGATCTGGCGGACTTGCGCACGACGCTGGAGTACCTGGGCAACAATACGGGGCAGCTCGGCGCAGGCTTTGGTGTGTCGAAGGCCTCTGTTAATGCGATTCTTAGACGCCTGCTGATGCTTGAACGTGAGGGCGGCAAACATTTCTTTGGCGAACCTGCGCTTCAGCTCGAAGACTTCATGCAAACAGAACGCGACGGACGGGGTGTTATCAACATTCTGGCGGCCGATACACTGATTCGCAGTCCCAGGGTGTATTCCACTTTTCTGCTGTGGCTTCTATCGGAGATGTTCGAAAACCTGCCCGAACTTGGAGACCCCGAAAAGCCGGTGCTGGTCTTTTTCTTTGACGAGGCCCACCTGCTGTTTCGAGATGCCCCCAAGGCATTGCTGGAAAAGATTGAGCAGGTTGTCAGGCTGATTCGTTCAAAGGGGGTAGGCGTTTACTTTATTAGCCAGAGTCCGTCCGACATACCCGATACGGTGCTGGGGCAGTTGGGTAACCGTGTCCAACACGCGCTGAGAGCCTACACACCGAAGGAGCAGAAAGCCGTGAAGGTGGCCGCGCAATCTTTTCGTGCGAATCCCGATCTGGACACGATTACCGCCATCAGCGAGTTGGGCGTTGGCGAGGCGCTGGTATCAACACTACAGGACAAAGGCGTTCCATCAATGGTTCAGCGGACCCTCGTTCGCCCTCCCCAATCACGCATGGGCAAGGCAACGCTTGCTGAACGTCAAGTGGTGATAGACCGTGATCCGAATATGCGACTCTACGCCAAGGCCCAGGATCCGCGCTCCGCACATGAAATATTGCTGGAGCGCACCGCCGCCAAGCTCAAGCAGCAGGAGGAGGCCGCACTTGCCGAACGCGAGCTCAAGAGTACTGGCAAAAAGCCTGCGTCCAGATCACGTCAAAGCAACAGTGAGGCTTTTATCAAAAGTATGGCACGCAGTCTCGGTTCTGCTGCAGGTAGCACGTTGGGGCGGAAGCTGTTTCGCGGGATATTGGGCTCCCTGCTGAAATAACACAGGGGGTATGCCTCGAGGTACAGGCTTTGCTATCATCCGTCGTTGAATCCTCGGAGCAGCCGAAGACGCACTGCCTGGATACTCAACCCAAATAGACTATTGACCCATAACAAGAGAACACACATGCCGACGATTACATATATTGACCATGAAGGTAACGAGCGCGAAGTAGACGCCACCAATGGCGACACAATCATGGAAAACGCGATGAATAATGAAAGCCCCGGTATCGACGCAGACTGCGGTGGTGGCTGTGCATGCGCAACCTGTCACGTCTATGTAGACGAAAGCTTTATGGATAAAGTGGGGGAACCAGACGACATGGAGACGCAGATGCTGCAGTTTGCAGCGGATGTGCACCCCAACTCTCGCCTGTCCTGCCAGATCACCATGTCTGATGAACTGGAAGGATTGCGCGTCACCACACCTGAAAGCCAGCACTAAGCCCGTTCACTACTCGTGGGGCACCCTGCCCCACTGAGTTTGCGATTTCAAATAACTGCTCACCGTTTCGGAACGTAATCGTTGTACGCGCCCGGTGATACCCTCCGGCTACAGTAGCGTCGCGTTCGCTAGCGAGCACCTTGCATGCACAGTGTTACTGACTTCAGTCGTGCCAGCGGGCTTTCAAACGAACCCCGGTAGACACCAGCAGTAGCACCACCGAACCTGCAAACACCCCAAACAGTGCACCCAGCAGTGTAGGTGTAATGGCAGACAACAGGGAACCGATGCCCGGCAGAGATCGCGTCCATTCTGCTGCATGGTGCACCAGCGTCTCGACCGGCACCAGGCCGTGCACCAGGATGCCACCACCCACCATAAACATTGCCGCTGTACCAATCACCGCGAGCGCCTTCATCAGCCAGGGTGCAAACGCCAGCAACCGGGCGCCCCACCACCTCTGAACGCGCCGCCACACACTGGCACCCTGCTTTGCAATGAGATACAAGCCCGCGTCATCAAGTTTGACGATACCGGCAACAAGGCCGTACACGCCAACTGTCATCGCCACAGCAATACCTGAAACCACCGTCACCTGGGTGCCAAAGGTGGAATCAGCGACTACGCCCAGAGTAATCACGATAATCTCGGCCGACAGAATAAAGTCGGTACGAATAGCACCTGAGATCTTGTCTTTCTCAAAATCCAGCGGGTCGAGAGCCGGGTCGGCAAGTTGAGTCAGCAGCTCTTCGTGCTGCGCCGCTTCTTCCTCTGGCGAATGCAGCAGCTTGTGCGTGATCTTTTCAAAACCCTCATAGCACAGGTACAAACCACCCAGCATCAGCAGAGGCAAGATCAACCAGTCAGCCACTGCAGAGATCCCCAGCGCCGCTGGAACCAGTATGAGCTTGTTGCGAAAGGAGCCTTTGGCCACCGCCCAAACCACAGGTAGCTCTCTATCCGCTTTTACGCCCGACACCTGCTCGGCGTTCAGTGCCAGGTCATCACCCAGCACGCCAGCCGTCTTTTTGGCGGCCATCTTGGTCATCAGCGATACGTCATCAAGAATCGCTGCTATATCATCGAGCAGAACGAGCAGGCTGGTTCCAGCCATTACGGTACTCCCTGTTGAATGAAGAGTTGGGGGTTAGGCAGTGAAACGCCGTAGGGTCTCGCCGCAGTTTGCTATCCTACCTGCGCTTGCGCCGCCTGCGCCGGGCAGGTTCTGTCATACGCGACTTCGGATAGCGCGGCAGTTTGCCTGTCTCCAGATAGCGATGTATCGTCTCCTGAGAGCGTATGCGAGTGCTTTTTTGACGCGGCTGCACCATGTCATTGGTTTGATTCTGGTCCAGCACACGGGCTTTCACGTTATCGTGCCACTGCTGATCCAGAATATCCTGAATTAGGGTCTGAGCATGTTGATCGAAAACGGGACAGATCACCTCAACTCGATAATCGAGGTTGCGTGTCATAAGATCCGCAGAACCAATGAAATAGCGTGGCTGCCCTCTATTGTAAAATACATAGGCACGCGGATGCTCCAGATAACGATCGACAATACTGATCGCCTGAATATTCTCTGAAATCCCTTTCACTCCTGGCAGCAACGAACACATACCGCGTACGATAAGATGAATCTGGACACCGGCATCACTTGCCTCGTACAACTTCATCACCAACTGCTTATCCACCAGATTATTACACTTGAGCGTCATCTGGGCCCGATAGCCCGCCTTCGCATTCGCTATCTCCTGCTCGATCATCTCCATCAATGCAGGCCGTGTCGTGTGCGGCGACACCAACAGCAAGCGATAGTTAGGACGCTTATAGTTATACTGCAGAAAATCAAACACCTCATACACGTCTTTGCCCACATTCTGATCGCGCGTAATCAGCGTGAAATCCGTATATAGCCTGGCCGTCTTCTCGTTGAAATTCCCTGTTCCAATGTGACTGTAAAAGCGCACACCATTGCTTTCCATTCGCTCGATCAATAAAAGCTTGCTATGCACCTTGAGTCCAGGAATACCAAAAATAACCTGAATGCCGTTCTCAGTAAGTCGTTGCGCCCAATCGATGTTTGCGGCTTCATCGAAGCGCGCGGCCAACTCTACAACCGCGAGTACACGTTTGCCATTTTGCACTGCATTCACCAGTGCATCGATCACTCGCGAGTCTTTGGCAACCCGATACAGGCAGATCTTTATTGAACTGACCTGAGGATCCAGCGCTGCCGACTTGAGCATGTCGATAACATAGTCGAAAGGGTTATACGGATAGTAAAGAAACACATCACGGTCTCGGATGCGATCAAATATGCTACCCGGCGTATCGAGTCGGGGGATCCGAATCGGCGGCAGCGGCTTGAACTCCAGGTACTTGGGCCCCACGTTGGGAAAACCGATGAAGTCCTTGGAATTATGATAGCGCCCACCCGCAATCATGCTGTCGTATTTGCCGAACCCAAAGCGATTACTAAGATAGGCCAACAGCCGCTCTGGCATTTTACTGTCATAGACAAACCGTACTGCATCGGCCTTCTTACGCTGCTTAAGGCTGGATTCCATCTTGGCGATAAGACTCTGCGTTATACCCGGATCTATCTCCAACTCTGCGTCGCGCGAAAACTTGAAGCAGAAAGCCTCTACCCGCGTGATCGGCAATACGCCGCGGAATACCTGTGGCAGGCATGCGCGAATAATATTGTCCAATGCAATAAAGACCTTTCCGCCTTTGCCCTTGCGCCGCGGAATCTCTACGAACCGCGGCAAGTGGTCAGTTGGTACTTCAACCACAGCGTGGCGATATTGATCGCCAGAAAGTATGTCGACGGCCAGATACAGCGATTCATCATTTAACGCGGGAATCGTCTGCACCTGCTCGAGCAGGATGGGCTCGAGTTCCGGCAATACCGTTGTAGAGAAATACTCCTGCACAAACTCGGCCTGACCCGGATCGAGCTGCTGCTCATTGATCATATAAATCTTGCGCGCGCGAAGGTCAGCAAGCACCGTGTTGTAAATAATCTCGAAGTCTTTTTGCAGTCGCTGCACCTGACGCTGGATGTCAGCCAGCAGTTCCTTGGCCTGCTGCTTGCTACCTGCACTGGATACGGAGATCAGTCGCCTCACCTCCGCTACCCTTACGCGAAAAAACTCATCGAAGTTGTTTGAGTAAATACCAAGATAGCGCAGGCGCTGGATTACCGGCACACTGGGATCGGCTGCTTCTTGTAAGACACGGGCATTAAAACTGAGCCAACTCAGCTCACGCGGCATGAACAGATTGTCATCCAGGTCAGCGAGACGTTTCTTCAGCGGGTTAGCCATTAGAATCCCTGCTTTTCCCTAACTAGTTACGAATATGTAGTGATACGGCAGATTAGCCACACGATGTGCGCGCTGCAACGCCTTATAACTCGAGTAAATTCAGCGGCTTATCCTATCACTTGCCACCGGGCATAGACAGATATCCCACAGTCAACATACAACTTTGAGGTAAACGACGGGAGCGACGGGCTTATTTGTTACTCGCTTGTTATCGTTCCGGTGTGTGTTTCATCAAACCAGGGCCGCGTGCGGTTGGCTATGGCAACCAGCGACAACATCGCAGGCACTTCTACCAACACTCCCACTACAGTGGCCAGAGCCGCCCCGGAATTTAGACCAAACAAAGAGATGGCAACTGCAACGGCCAGTTCAAAAAAATTGGAGGTGCCTATCAGGCAGGCGGGTGCAGCGATATTGTGAGGAAGTTTCATCATGTATGCCGCACCGTAGGCGACGGCGAAAATACCATACGTCTGCAGTAACAATGGAATGGCAATCAGGAAAATCACTTGTGGTTGATCAACAATTTTCTCGGCCTGAAATCCAAACAGTAAAAGCACTGTGGCCAACAAGCCGATTGCTGACCACGGCTTGAGCTTGTGGACCAGAGCGTCCACTCGCCCGTCAGCATGGTGTGCCTCCAAACGCCGCCGCGTAAATGCTCCTGCAACAAGTGGCAACACGACATACAAAGCAACTGAGAGGAGCAGCGTTTCCCAGGGCACGGTTATGTCAGAGACACCGAGTAATAAAGCAGCAAGCGGTGCAAACGCAAACACCATAATGACATCATTCACCGAAACCTGTACTAGCGTATAGTTCGGGTCTCCCTTGGTTAGCTGGCTCCAGACGAAAACCATCGCCGTGCACGGAGCTACGCCCAACAGGATCATCCCGGCGATATATTCGGAGGCGGATGCGGGGTCTACCCAGTCTGCAAAAATTATCTTGAAGAACAACCAGCCCAGTCCAGCCATCGTGAACGGTTTGACAAACCAGTTGATAACCAGGGTGAGCAAAAGCCCTTTGGGCCTTCTTCCCACACCCTTGATAGCGGCAAAATCAATCTGCACCATCATTGGGTAAATCATCACCCATATGAGTACGGCTACTACAAGGTTGACGTGCGCATACTCCAGAGTCGAGATGACCTGAAACATCGCCGGCATCAGGTTGCCAAGCAACACCCCTGCGAGGATGCAAAGACCAACCCAAACGGACAGGTATCGTTCAAAAAGCCCCATATGCTACGTCCCTTGCTCTATTCGTATTCGCTATATTTCATTACGGTGATTGGTGTATTGATCAAACTCATTACGCGTAAACGCGTAACTCTGATGCGCCAGTTCGCGCAAGCAGTTGCTTACAACAGCCCCCTGAACGTCTCGAGCATGTCATTCCACTCCATGTCCATAGCGTCTGACCATTTATCAGCCAGGTCGGCACGACACGAGTCTCTTATCACGCCAAAAAAGTCATCGAACCGACCCGCCGGGACACCGTACCCCTCATGAAGAATTCGAGAGGTCGACACCAGGCTATAGGCGATCTGTTTCTCCCCGACGTGATCCATGATGCACTCAAATGCCTGCTGCAGCATCGAGCCCCTGACACCCCCATCCGTATCCATAACAAAAAGCGATTCAAGTTCTGGATAACGACTGAAAAGCAACGCATAAACTGAATCTGTGGGGTCGGCATGAACCTCTCCCCATAGTGCCAGAGAATCAAGAATGTGTGATCTCTCTTCCGCCATTGACGGTACTCCGAAGGTAATGACTAAGGCCCGGCCAATGTCTACGCGGGTACTTTTCTACATCCGGGTCAAGAATACACCGAAAAGCGTCGAGAAAATTGTAAGACTGATCGGCTAATCAAATTGACCTAAGTAGCACAGGCAAAAAAATGCCCGACACGAGGGCTGGGCAAAGGTAGGGATCGTTGCTACAAGCAATACTCGAAGTATGCTTGCAGTGCGTTAATCGTTGGTTGCCAGTAATTCAAGGTGGCCTAGTAAGCTGCAAAATTCCTCAGCTGTAGCGTCACAGCGTTGATGCAGATGGTCTAGCCCATCGGCATAGTGCAGGCGCTTTCTGCCCTCTTCGACCAAAGCCACAAGCATAGTCAGCTCGGTATCGGTAAGTTCAACGGTCACCGCTGACTCCCCGTGACTCTTCTGTAACGCTACTGTCTTCATCTTTTAATCTGTGTCCTAGAAAAAGAGCCCGGTTGCTTACCTGCTGGTAAGGCCGGGCCAAGGTAGGGACCACTCCTTCGCAGTGCAGCTTAAGCTGCTAACTGTTGCTCGAAGGCTTCGGGGTACGCTGTACGTACCGCCTCAAAACTGTAATCTTCCATGCCCAGCTCCCTGAGCGCTACTGCCGTCTCATCGCTGTTTCGCGAGCGCAGCCGCTTGGAGATCGCGGCAATCAAGCCGTGACGATTAACCAACTGCCACGTGCCTGTGGCGCGTGTACGCTTTCCTTTGGCATGGGTTAAAGCTTCTTCGTAGGCGAAGATTGCTCGCGCGGCAGCGTGTTCGGCGTCAGTAGCTGCATCGTGCTGTTCCGCACGCAAATCAACAGCGCGACGGTATGCCTGCGTGGCCAACTCCGGGTGCCCCTTACGGATCGCGTTGCGCGCAAATACGTAACACTTCTCGGGGTCATTGATTCGGGCTACTAACTCATGCATTTCTACTCTCCTGGCTGTGTACTCGTGGTCTGATATTGACGAGTGCTTGGGTACGAGAGAGAGAATACGCAATTGCCCACAGGCACTACATGGCCGGTAGCGCCATCAGCATGGCCCCGTACGCCAAAATAGGACAGGAATCGATAATTTAGATTAAAAAGTGGTCATAACCTAATGTATATAAACAAAAAAGCCCGCTTATCAATAAATGATAGCGGGCCAACAATAGCCTGATGCTTCGGGGCAGAAACACAGGCCAGGGGACGTTAGTACGCACGGGGAGTGCGTACCATTAATTAAGATAGTCAGTATTTTTGAAAGCGCAAATTTCGACCAATCCCTCACCAGAGCCGACTGAGGGTAATGCTAAGGCGTGGCCTGGATGCGTCAGGGCTTAACAGCGAGCACATCCGTCTTGAGATGGCGCAGAACACCTTCGGCCGTGTTACCAATCAGGCGCGCGCGTACACCACGCCGCCCTATTGTGCCAAGAACGACCATTTGTGCGCGTAGCTTTGCGGCGTCAGAGGTGATCACTTTTTCGACAGGGCCGCGCTTGAAGCGAAACGCCTTCTCGGGCAATTCGTGGGCCTCGGCCAGATCAAGCAGATGCGGACGCATCGCCTTCTTCTGCTCTTTTACGTAAGCCAGAGGGTCGACCAGATCCAGGTCAGATAGAAGTGTTGGCACCTCAATCGCCGAGATAATCTTAAGCTCTGCGCTCAAGGCCTCTGCCAAACGCTTACCCACAGCGATAAGAGCATGATTCAATCGCTGCTTGGCTTTAATGCGAGTGCTTAAGTCCAATGCAACCAGCACAGGCTTGGTCCTGGACCACTTTTTCTCTGCGACCAGCATGACTGGCGTTGCGCACTCGCGCAGCAAGTGCCAGTCGGTAGACGTGTAGGTGAGCGTACCTGTATCGTGCGCTGTTTTTACCACGGCAAAGTAACCTGCTGCAGCGCGCTTGATAATCCAGGGGTGGATATCCTTCTGCCAAACAACCTTCAGGCTGACCTTCTGCCCTGGCTTGGCATATTTATCAATCCGAGCCCTTATCGTGCGTTCGCGCTCGGCCAATAGCTGCTGCTTGATCTCTGACTGTTCCGTGTTCGTCACTTTCAGGCGCTTCAAAGGTGCATAGGTAAAGGCAACCACCTCTGCGAAATGCCCTAGCCGATGCGCCAACTCAAGACCGCGCGGCGTTGCTGAACACTTATCCTGTAAGTCCGCAATAATAAGAATTTTGCCCATGGCCAAGCCATCCTTTGCCGCATTTCAAAAGCTGATTATAGAGCGTAGCAGAGAGCTCGACAGCCCTGGAGATCAAGATACTGTCAATCTCGCACCAAATGACGGCCCCTGTTGATGTTGAAACACCGCTCTGCAGGAGCCGCAAACCCAGTGTCTGGACCAGTTTTTGTAGCGCCTGTAAGTTAGCAACACATCGAGCAACAGACAGGCAAGCAAGCACAGCGAGACGACGCCAAGCGCCTGCAGCGCTGAGTAATAACCCAGATACCACAGAATCACGGCCGGGATTGACATACCCACCAGCAAGCCCATGAAGACGACGAACAGGGATCGGGGTGGGCAGGCCTGTGGTACGCGCTCGGAGTACCACTCGAAACTCTTCCCCAGCGCGTTTCCAGCCATCAAACAGT
>CALINF010000173.1 GCA_938045215.1 uncultured Halieaceae bacterium
GGCTGAGTAGTGGCCGCAACAGAGGTCTGCGTTACAGCGGCCACGAGGCCAGCCACAGCAGTCGCCAGGATACGAGGGGTCATACATTTTCCTGAATGTTGGGGGGCAGCGTATGATTTCGCAGGCCCCGATCAGCAGATAGGAAAATACTATTGGTAATCATTCTCATTTACAAGAGCAAATAGGAATGATTCTTATTAAATATTACGCCTCTTTGGGCCCTGCGCCTTTCCGGTGCCTGATCTACTCCAACGCCGCGTAGACCATCGCTTCAAGCTGGCCGCGGAAGTTGAAGGTGCTGGACGGTATCAGCTGGGTCATGAAAATCACGCTGAGCTCCTCCGCCGGATCTACCCAGAACAGTGTGCTCGCCAACCCACCCCAGTAAAAACTACCCCGGGATGCGGGGCTGCCGTTGGCGATAGGATTAACGGCCTGGGCAAAGCCCAAACCAAAGCCCACGCCCTGGTAGCTGGTTTCGCTGAAGCTGCCTGTTGCGTACTCGGTGAGATCGACGCCGCCGGGCAGATGATTGGCCGTCATCAGTTTGAGGGTTCGTGAGCCAATGATGCGGTGCCCGTCCAGGGTGCCACCGTTTTGCAGCATCAGACAAAAGCGCAGGTAGTCGCTGGCAGTGGACACCAGCCCTCCCCCGCCAGAAAACAGCGTGCGGTTACGATAGTGGCTGTTTTGGCCGTCGTCGTTTAGCTGCATTTCCTTCTTCAGATTGCGCTCATAGCAGGAGGCAAAGCGTTCCACCTTGCCCTCTTCAATATTGAAAGCAGTATCAACCATGCCCAGCGGCTTGAAGATTACCTCGCTCAGATAATCGGGAAACGACATGCCGCTGATCACTTCCACCAGGTATGCCAGCACATCCGTGGCCACGGAGTAGTTCCAGCGCTCTCCCGGTGAGAACTCAAGCGGCAGCTGCGCCAGCGTATCGATCATGCCGCCTAGTGTGTTGCCCGGCAACGGATTACCCACCTGCAGCTTGCGGTAGGCATAGTCAATATTGGTCGCACGCAGAAAATCGTAGGTCAGGCCAGAGGTATGCATGAGCAGGTCACGGATGGTCATAGGCCGCTCGCAAGGCCGCGTCTCAAACAAGGGATAACTTCCCGCGGTACGCACACGCAGATCCCGCCATTGCGGAATAAACCGGTGAACAGGATCATCCAGTGCAAACAGGCCGCGCTCAAATAACGTCATGATGGCGATCGAGGTGATGGGCTTGGTCATGGAGTAGATGCGACAGATGGTATCTTCGGTCATCGGGGTGCCACGCTCGACATCGCGCATACCCGCAGCGTCGAAGTAACACACCTTACCCTGGCGGGCGACCAGCGCCAGGCTGCCGGGTATCTTGTTTACATCTACATACCGCTTACGCAGGTGTTCGCCGATGCGCGACAGCTGCTTCGCATTCATACCTACTTTCGAAGGATCCACCCTCTCCATAATCACTTTCCCGGCTACATTAAAGGTCACGCAGTGTGCGATGAAGCGATGCTCTTGTGCAAGTGGGGAGCTTTCTGGATGCGATAGATATGAGCATCGGCTTGCTGGTCAATAACCGTACAATTGATTGCTCCAAATGGGCGCTGCTGCTACCATCGCCGCCTTGATTTGCACCAACTTTTTACCCCTATCAAACTACTGCCAAGTGCCGGAGCATGCATGAGCCGCCAGCCACTCATTGAACTGGAAAACCATCAGGATTTCATTCAGCGTCATATCGGTCCCACCCCTGCACAGCAGCAGGAAATGGCCCAGGCCATTGGCTTTGACTCACTCGATGCTCTGATCGATGCAACGGTGCCGGCGAACATTCGCAAGCAGACACCGATGGACCTGCCAGGCGCCAGTACCGAACAGGCGGTCATTGCCAGACTCCATGAGCACGCCAAGCTCAACGTGGTAAACCAGTCCTTTATTGGCACAGGCTACAGCGACACCTTCACGCCCCCGGTCATTCAACGCAACGTATTGGAAAATCCGGGCTGGTATACCGCCTACACGCCCTACCAACCGGAGATCTCACAAGGCCGATTGGAAGCGCTGCTCACCTACCAGCAGATGATTATGGACCTTACCGGCATGGAACTGGCCAACGCCTCTATGCTGGACGAAGGCACGGCCGCAGCCGAAGCCATGACGCTATTGCACCGCGTGAACAAGAAAAATCGCAGCGCGGTATTTTTGGTAGCACAAGACTGTCACCCGCAAACTATTGCGGTGGTGCAAACCCGAGCTCACGCATTGGAGATCGAAGTCGTTGTAGGTGATATCGACACCCTGATCGGCGAGACGGAAGCGTTCGGTGCTTTAGTACAATATCCGGGCACCTATGGGCAGGTGCCCGACCTCGCTCCGCTGATCGAGCGAGCCCACGCCGCCAATACGCTGGTTACTGTCGCTGCCGACCTGATGGCATTGTTGATGCTGCAGTCACCGGGTGCAGCCGGTGCCGACGTGGTGGTTGGTAACAGCCAGCGCTTCGGCGTGCCAATGGGCTTCGGAGGCCCTCATGCTGCCTTCTTTGCCACTCGCGATGCCTACAAGCGATCCACACCCGGGCGCATCATAGGCGTGTCGGTTGATCGTCGCGGCAATCAGGCGCTGCGCATGGCCATGCAGACACGCGAGCAGCATATCCGCCGTGAGAAGGCCACCAGCAACATCTGCACCGCGCAGGCATTACTGGCGATCATGGCCGCGTTTTACGCCATGTATCACGGGCCGGACGGCCTGCGACGCATTGCCGAGCGTATTCACCGTCTCACCACAATGCTGGCACACGCCACCCGCCAGGCTGGCCTGTCGCCCGACAACACAAGCTGGTTCGACACTTTGGCGTTTACCGTAGGCAATGAACAAAACACTATTGTCGAGCGCGCTCTGGCTCAGGGTATGAACCTGCGCATCATTGGTGACGATCGGGTTGGCGTGTCGCTGGACGAAACAACCACAGCAGACCATGTAGATACGCTGATCGTGATCCTCACAGGCCGGGAAACCAGCCTTGAAGATTTGGATGGCGCATCTGTTGTTGAGCAGGGTATCCCTGACGCGCTGCTGCGCGACGTGGACTACCTGCAGCACCCCCTGTTTCACGAGTATCGCTCGGAAACTGAAATGTTGCGCTACATGCGTCGGCTCGAAGACAAGGACATCGCGCTAAACCGGGCCATGATCCCGTTGGGCAGCTGCACCATGAAGCTCAACGCCACCACCGAGATGCTGCCCGTAACCTGGCCGGAGTTTGGTCGCATGCACCCGTTTGCGCCAACAGATCAAACCCGGGGCTACCAGGCAATGCTGGAGGAGCTGGAGCACATGCTGCTGGAGTGCACCGGTTATGACGCGATGTCCATGCAGCCCAATGCGGGTTCGCAGGGTGAATACGCAGGCCTGTTGGCCATCAAGCGCTATCACGAGAGCCGTGGCGACCATCAGCGCAATGTCTGCCTGATCCCCTCCTCCGCCCACGGTACCAACCCGGCCAGTGCAGCGCTGGCGGGCATGAAGGTGGCCATCGTTGAGTGCGATGAGTTGGGCAATGTCGACATGGCCGATCTCAAAACCAAGGCCGAGCGGCACGCCGACGACCTTGCAGCGATTATGGTTACCTACCCCTCTACCCACGGCGTGTTCGAGGAATCTATCGTGGAGTTGTGCGAGGTTGTGCACCAGAGCGGCGGTCAGGTCTATGTGGATGGCGCCAACCTGAATGCACTGGTGGGCATTGCCGCGCCAGGCAAATTTGGCGCTGATGTGTCGCACCTCAACCTGCACAAAACCTTCTGTATTCCGCACGGCGGTGGCGGCCCCGGTATGGGACCAATAGGCGTGGGCGCGCACCTGCAGCCCTTCCTGCCTACCAACCCGGTATCGCCGGTACCCGGACTGGCGCTGGATAATGACGTGATATCGGCAACGCCCTACGGCAGCGCCTCAATCCTGCC
>CALINF010000174.1 GCA_938045215.1 uncultured Halieaceae bacterium
CCGATTGTTTCCCCGCTGCACTATATGAGTCGCGATCCCTGGCACAAAGCAACGCGGCTTTCTTGGCATCACGCACATCTTCCCTGATCTGGTGTACAAGAATGCTAGCGATTTCGTTGTGAAGATAGAACATCAAAACCGGCTCTGACCCCTGATTTGCTAACCAAGCACAATATCCCACTGATACACCGGTACTCCTTCATCCTTGCTTGCTACTTGCGTTGCTATCAGCAGCGACCGTAGTTCCTCGGGCGTATCTTCCATGACGGTATCGACTGCGATCAAGGGGTCACCTTCAAAATACATTTGAGTGGTCAGTGGCGCTCGATCTGGATGCGTCACCTTGAAGTGGATATGACTGCACCGAGTGTTGGTCTCACTAATATCATAGGGGCCAGGTAGTATCGTCTTGAAACCGTACGCGCCGCTATCCCCCGCTTGCATGATGCCCCAGCCCTGAAAGTCTGGATCTAACGGATTGGGGTTAGTGTCATCGGGGTGACTGTAGCGTCCAAAGTGATTAGCCTGCCAAACATCGACTGTGGCACCCTTCAGGGCGTTGCCATCAATATCAAGCACGCGACCACGAACCTGAACAACCTTGCCGGTCGCTCGGCCCGTACGCCCTTGTATCTGCGTGAGGTCCATATCCATATCATCTTGCTCGGCAATCGGATAAAACGGCCCCTCTGTTTGCGACGGGGACGCAATGCCTGCCTCGACGATAACGGGTGTCACAAGTAGACTGCCGCCTGACATTCCGAGAATTCGATTGAATCCCCGGCGAGTAATTTTTGTTTTCATTGGCATGCTTGCTCCTTAACAGTATTCAAGACCAGAAAAGGCCTGGAAAGATCGAGCGCGAGATTATTAAAAACCTCCGGATCCACAAACAGCGTTGAGAAGTCAGGTTTTGCCATCGCTCTCAAATCAATATGAGATAGATAGTACTCTGGGGTCATGCTCTTACTCCTGCGCAGAAGCTAACACAATACATTGCAACTAAACTCAAGTCTGCATACGTTCTCACAGATTCATCGCATGCCGCAACGCACCTGGCTAACCAATGACGACTAGTAGGCATCAATGGCGGTTCTATGTTTTCATTGCCTGATTGCAACGAACGTAGCGCCTCCACTTGTCAGTACCTACAGATCCACTGGATGAAGAACGGTTTACGTTTCAGGAAACGAAAGGTGGACTGGTGCAGATCGCCTTTAATGGTAAAACAGTCACTCGCCTGACAGGCAAGCTGGCCAGACGATTCCTCAACAAAATTGCGATATGCGATGCTCGAGGTCGTCAACTTGTGATGGCAAAAGCCACAGGCCACTTCAAACACGGCAACGAGCGCAGTGTAAAGTCCAAGTGATTTTTACCCCGCGCTGAGCGCGGCATGCTAAAGTACTGCTCAGATTTGCTGTTGGAACGCGACCCAATAAAAAGGATAAGACTTTGCGATTTACCTCCACCACGCTCGAAGAACTAAATCTCCTGTTGCAGTTTAGCGTTGCAACCTCCAGTACCGGCATAAAAGTGCATTCCACTACCCGTCCCGAGGTAATTGCTGCCTGCGAAAGCCTGTTTGACAAGGGACTGGTCAGCCAGCGCGACGGGGGTTATCTCACAGATTCGGGCATAGAGGCACTAGGCCATGCGCAAGCACTCTCTGGCTTGCTGGCGGAAAAAAAGTAGGAGGTACGACGGATACAGTAAAGGGCCATATTCTTAGCCCTGGATGTAATTTCTGCATTTTCTGCTGTCTTTCACCCTGCCCGGCAGAGTATACATTGCCTTAAAAACCCAATCCCAGTATAAGACATACACCGCTCGCTCACGTGCAAATTGTAAGGACCTTGAACCTGCTCAACTACTTTGGCCGATCAACTCTACGGGGCGACCTGCTTGGCGGTCTAACCGCTGCGATTGTCTCCCTCCCTATGGCATTAACCTTTGGTGTGGCCTCCGGCGCTGGAGCAGAAGCAGGCATTTTCGGGGCCATACTCGTTGGTCTGTTTGCAGCGGTATTCGGTGGTACCCCAACCCTGATCTCTGAACCTACTGGTCCCATGACGGTGGTAATGGCCACCGTTGTAACAACCCTGATTGCGGCCAATCCCGAGAAAGGGCTGGCCATGGCTTTCACCGTTGTAATGATGGCAGGCGTATTCCAGATTATCTTCGGGACGCTCAAACTTGGCCGCTACATCACGCAGATGCCCTACAGCGTGATTTCCGGTTTTATGTCCGGCATTGGCCTGATATTGATTATTATTCAACTGGCGCCCTTTACAGGCTCTGCAGCGCCCCCGGGGGGCGTTGTGGGCACGCTAACTGACCTTCCAGCTATCCTTGGACGGATCAACCCTGTTGAGTTTTTTCTCGGGGTCTTAACGCTGGCAATTTTGCTGTTCACGCCCAAACGCTTTACCCGGCTGATCCCTCCCCACTTGATTGCCCTTGTTGCAGTGTCATTAGTGTCTGTCTGGTTTTTCTCAGGCAATGCTATTCAGCGGATTGGTGAAATAAGTATAGGTCTACCCACAATCGTGTTACCGGAGTTTACTGCCGCAGAAACCACAATCATGATCATCGACGCAATGGTGCTGGGGATGCTTGGCTGCATTGACTCCATGTTGACGTCTGTTATTGCAGATAACCTCACTCGTACCGAGCACAAGTCAGATAAAGAACTGATTGGACAAGGCATAGGAAACATCATGTCTGGTTTGTTTGGCGGCTTGCCAGGCGCCGGTGCCACCATGGGCACAGTGGTCAATATCCAGGGTGGGGCCAAATCTGCTTTTTCAGGCGTATTTCGCGTAGCGTTCTTGCTGATCGCAGTATTTGGTGCATCTGGTTTGATAGAGCAGATACCCCTGGCCGTACTGGCCGGAATAGCGATTCGGGTGGGAATGAATATTCTGGACTGGAGCTTCATCAAGCGCTCCCACCGGATATCACTGCAATCGACTGGCGTGATGTTTGCTGTTATGTCGCTTACCGTGTTTGTTGATCTCATTGTGGCTGTTGGTGTGGGCGTATTTATCGCCAATATCATTACCATTGATAAGCTAAGCCGCAGTCAGGAAAAGAATATTAAAGCCATTAGCGACATGGATGACGCAACCCCCCTAACCAGGGACGAGAAAGAGTTATTACAAGCGGCAAAAGGTCAGGTGCTGATGGTGTATTTGAGCGGACCGATGATTTTCGGTGTGGCCAAAGCACTGAGTCGCGAGCATGCTCAAATAGCCGAGCATAAGGCGTTCATCATCGACTTGTCCGATGTCTCCATGCTTGATGATACTATCTCTCTGGCGATTGAAAACGCTATCAAAGAGGCAGTGGAACTGGATAAGGCAGTATTTCTGGTCGTAACATCAGATGTAACACGAGAAAAATTAGCTCGCTTACAAATTGATGAGCTGATCGGCACAGATCACATTACTGCAAGTCGTACAATAGCGCTGCAAAAAGCTACCGCCAGCCTCAGTAGCTAAAGCATATTCCGATTGCAGTAGGTAGCTCTTTCAAACTCCCTGACATTGACCGCAATATTGGCAACCTGCGGAAACATCTCCGCAAGCCTCTCGACAATAACCCTTGAAAGGTTTGCTTTTTGCTGCGTACTTCGGCCTTCCATGATGTTTGAAAACACATGGATAAAGTCTTCTCGCTTATTCCCCACGATATACGTTTTGAACGGATTCACTCTTACCTTTATCTCACTTTCATCAAACAGTCCTGTTGAGTTAGCGACAATATGAATCTGTTCATTGATAGCACTCTCACCGTGAGTCTCCAAAATACGCTCTGAACAATCTACGACAAAATGCGGCATGGAAACTCCGAACTACTGCATGTATTGCGACCAGCGAAACCGCTGGCCGCACCTACTCTTAAGTCCAAGAAATTTCAGCTTTTGTTTGGCACAATCAGCACCTTGCCATTTCTTCCGCCTTGAGCAGCGCGGGATACGGCAGCTTTGATTTCGCTAATCGAGAAACGTGAATCAACGCTGGCTTTTATAGCCCCACTGGCGACCAGCGGTATGATTTCTCCCAGAGCTGCCTGCTTTTGCTCCATAGTGGATATTTCAAACCACTTGGACAACCAGAAACCGCGTACCCGAATATCGTTGAAGATGGTAATCGGGGTATATAAGCTGCCGGCTTTTCCTGACAGTGCGCCATAGGCTACTACTGTACCGCCATAGCCCAGGCTGTTGACCAGACGAGTAAATGTATCGCCACCCACTGCATCAATCGCTAGCGACACGGGGGCGTTACCAGCTGCTGCAGCGATTTGTTCCGCCAGGTCTGGGCCATCTATCAATACTGCATCGGCACCCAATGCCTTCAACTCATCGGCAAGACCCTCACGGCGAACAACATTGATCGTCTTGATTCCCCGCTGCTTGGCCAGTTGGATCACATAGCTCCCAACCGCTGAATTGGCGGCACTCTGCACGACCCAATCACCTTCTTTAAGGTCGGTGAATGAGTTAAGCATCAGCAAGGCTGTAAGCGGGTTTACCACGGTCATTGAAAGTTGCTCTATCACCTCGGAGCTGGGGCCACCAAGGTCTGGCAGAGGAATAAAGCTGGCTGCCGGGGCAACTAACTCTTCACTCCAGGTACTACCACCCGCCAGAAGCACCAGTTGACCTGCTTTCAGGTGAGTAACCTCGGGCGATGCTTCTATCACCCGGCCAACACCCTCGTTGCCGGGTGTGGAAGGCAGTACGGGATCTACACCATACTTACCGGCAATCTGTAACAACGTGGCCGGATGAATAGGCGTTGCCAGAACACTGACTCTGACTTCACCTGCTTGCAGCGGCATACGAGTGCCCGTTTTGACTTCCAGCACCTGCGCAGGATCACCAACTTTATTGAGCTCGACGTAGCTAAATGTCGAAGCCGGCACTTGTGAAGCAGCGCCAGAGGTGTCCTGCGCCACAACTAAAGACGGCGTGCTTAACAGAACAGCTAATACTGATAAAATGGAGAAAGCTTTCATAATGATATCCCGAAGATAGTTCTTCATAGTGATAAGTGGAGATTGGTCGATGAGCGCCTCTGAAACTTGAAACCCTTCGAACGCCCCGAGCTTACGCTGCGAGCTGAGGTGGGTTTCTCCCAATCAAACCGGCGCCAAAATGGATGCGTATGATAACCCAAAGTGAAGCGCTGCCCGCAAAAAAATGCCGCTAAAAGAGCAAATCTGACAGGCATCAGTCACACTAGACTCTCACCACACCAACCGGAGTAACCCCTTGCCACGCCTGGATCGCCATCTCAGCGAGTATCTTGGTATCAAACGCAGCGATGTACGTTTGCTACTGGCGCAGGGACGTGTTCAGGTTGATGGCAAGACCGCCACTGAAATCAACCAGGTCATCAGCAGGTTCAGCGTGGTGGAATGCGATGGCAATAGGACGCTGGCAAACACCCCCCGCTATCTGATGCTGCACAAGCCCGCAGGGGTAGTCAGCGCCACAGAGGATCACACGCACCGTACGGTTATCGATCTACTGGAGCAACCCTGGAAGGATCAACTGCATATCGTGGGACGGTTGGATTTCAATACAACCGGTTTGGTGCTACTTACCAATGACGGGCGCTGGTCGCGTCAGCTCTCAATGCCAGGGTCAAATCTGATAAAACGATATCGAGTACAGGTAGAACAACCCCTATCCAGCGCATATATAGAAGCATTTCAGCGGGGTTTTTACTTTGAGTACGAGGGTATCAACACCCTGCCTGCCGAGCTGAAGATTCTCAGCGAGTTTGAAGCCGAGGTGGGCCTGGTCGAGGGCCGCTACCACCAGATTAAGCGTATGTTCGGTCAGTTCGATAACAAGGTATTGGGTATTCACCGATTTGCGGTCGGCTCACTTGTGCTGGGTGCTGATCTCGCTCCCGGACACAGCAGACTGCTCAAACCGGCTGAGCTGGCGGCATTGTCCATTAAGATAGGTCACAACAATTCTTGCACCGCAGGGCGTTAAGAAAGAGCGAAGCGCTAAGTAGAAGATACGACACCGGATAGTAACAAGGCCACCGCCCAACCCAGCCAGCATCGATTTCTGCCATAATGCACCCTGTTACCTGCCCAATATCGAATGAGGCTGCTCTATGCGCCGCTACATGATTGCCTTGCTAGTGTCACTGGCACTGGTGCCCGTCACTGTATTACACGGAGAATCAAACATGTCTTTCAATGGGGCACCCCGTGGTGACGATGGGCGGTTTACCAATCTCAATGGCGAACTAAACCACGGATCACTTGGCGTTCGTATTCCATTTTTCCTGCGCCGTTTTGGCACCTATTTTCGCAGCGGTAAAGGCGCACCGGAGCACGTCGTCAACGATGGCGCTTTTCTGCGTGAGAATGCCCGCCACAGCGAACCCACCGTCACCTGGATAGGCCATGCCACTCTGTTAATGCAGATGGAGCATGTGACCTTTATCACCGATCCCATCTGGTCCAACCGTCCCAGCCCCGTACCTGTCATGGGCCCGAGTCGATTCGTTGCACCCGGGCTTGCTATCGACGATCTACCACCCATCGATTTTGTACTGATCTCTCACAATCACTATGACCATCTGGATTTACCCACACTGATTGCACTTGCCAACCGCAGCGCAGATACGACATTCTTTGTGCCTCTGGGGAATGCCGAACTCTTGCGCAGTAAAGGCATTGAGAATGTACAAGAGCTGGATTGGGGGGAAACAGCGACAGTCGAGGGAGCCACGATCCATTGCCTGCCGTCGCAGCATTGGAGCAAGCGCAGCCTGACCGATGATCACAAAGCGCTTTGGTCATCCTGGGCGGTTACGGGTGCAGAAAGGCGCTTCTACTTCTCTGGAGATACAGGCTATTTCGCCGGCTTTGAAGATATCGGCAATCTGCTCGGTCCATTTGATCTGGCGGCGGTACCCATAGGAGCGTATGAACCGCGAGCCATGATGCGCGAGTCCCATATGAATCCTGAAGAAGCGGTACAGGCCGCGCAAGATTTACAGGCCAGGCGAGCGATTGCCATGCACTTTGGTACGTTCGATCTATCCGATGAACCGCTGGATGAACCACCCCGGCGATTCAAGGCAGCAGCGGCAGATTCGGTGCTGGGTGATGCTGACGCCTGGGTACTGAATATTGGTGAAACGCGTAGATTCTAGCCAACACTAGCAAGCGCATTCTCCGGCAGTACAGCGGTGCAGAGAGATTATCCAGAGCCAACCGCTCACAGAGCCGAAACTGAGTGGCAAAAAAAACCCGGACCGAAAGGCCCGGGGAAGAAAAACCATCAGGGGGGAAGAGATGGTCTTTAACTGATGTTGTTACGCCACGTTCAGAACACTGGATCACCCGCTACTAGAATTATTTCCAAACTTATATTCTCACTCCGCGGTAGCGTTCGATGTAAGCCGAAAGGCACGCTATTGGGCTTGCGTAATGCCTGTTGTGTGAATCAGGGGATAGACTATTATTGCTACAGGTCGTGAGATAAGCGACAAAGAGCACAAGAGCACAAGAGCAATAATAAATGCTAAAGACTCTAGTTAAATTTGGACTGATCGCAGCAGGGTTGGGTATAGCGGTAGCTGCCAGCTGGGCGATCGTTGACACCGGGATTCACCTTACCAGCGACGACGAATTCTGCTCTGGATGCCACTCTCACGCGCCCATAGGCAGCTCTTACCGCGACTCTCTGCATGGGGGCAACAACCCCGCAGGCTGGACTGCCACTTGCAGCCAGTGCCACATCCCCCATGACAATTCCCTGCACTACCTCTGGGTGAAGGGTATCCACGGTGTCGTTGATCCAACCATGGAGCTAATCAAAGACCCCTACGATATTGAT
>CALINF010000175.1 GCA_938045215.1 uncultured Halieaceae bacterium
AAAGGCGGTGCAGGGGGTGAACCTCAGCGCAGAAACCAGCGGGCAGATCACCCGACTCTACTTTGACTCTGGTGATATCGTCGAAGCGGGTACGCTGCTACTGGTGCTGAACGACGAAGTAGAACAGGCTGCAAGACAAAATGAGATCGCCACGCTGGAGCTCGCGAAAATTCTTTACGAGCGCGACCTCAAGCTGATCACCCAGCAATCCATACCTCAAACCCAGCTGGATCGCTCGAAAGCCGACCTTGCACGTGCAAAGGCGCAGTTGGCTGAAACACAGGCGCGCATCCGCAACAAGCGAATACATGCGCCGTTTACCGGCACTATCGGCATCAGGCGTGTCGATATGGGCGACTACATTGAACCCGGCACCATCATTGCTTCGCTAGAAGACATGTCGCAGCTGGAAGTCGACCTCACTCTGCCCGCCCGCTATGCCCGCTGGTTAAAGCCCGGACTAACCATGCAATTGCAGGTAGACGCATACCCCGAGACCACATATGCGGCGCAACTGACGGCTGTGGATAACAGTGTTGACACCAGTACGCGCAACCTGCTCATGCGAGCCAGACTGCTGCAGCAAGATGGCTTGCTGCCAGGGATGTTCGCCACAGTGCGCCTGCAGCTTGAGCGCAGTCAACAGATGGTTACTGTTCCGGAAACAGCGGTGACCTACTCATTGCAGGGAGACACAGTTTTTGTGATCGAAGACCACCCCGACGGCGGGCTTACCGCTGTTTCACGCATTGTAAAAGTGGGGGAAACCCGAGGTAGCCGCACTGCCATACTCGAAGGTGTAAAGGCCGGCGAACGTGTCGCTACGGTGGGGCAGAACAAGCTTTACCGCGGCGTCAGGGTGGTTATCGACGAAGGGGTTGCACTCTAATGCACCTTCGGAAAACACGATGAGCTTTACCGACCACTTTATCAAGCGCCCTGTGCTGGCCATTGTGGTCAGCTGCTTCCTGCTAATGCTTGGCTTGCAGGCTGCGGTGCAGTTGCCGGTGCAACAGTTTCCGCAGATTGAGAAGAGCCTGATTCTGGTAACCACCATCTACCCGGGTGCCAGCGCTCGTACCGTACAAGGTTTTGTCACCGAACCTCTACAGCGACGCATCGCTGCGGCTGAGGGGGTTGAGTACATTACATCCAGCAGCGAGCCCGGTCGATCCAACATCCGGGTTTACGTGCGGCTGGGCGAAAATACCGAAGACGTGCAAACCGCCATCATTGCCAAGGTCAACGAGGCCAAGTTTGAACTGCCCCGGGACACTGAGGACCCGGTGGTTGCCAGTACTTTCGGTGGCGACGCGATGATGTACATGGCCTTTCTCAGCGACCAGATGTCTATACAGCAGATTCACGACTACGCCACCAGAGCGGTACAACCTGAGCTCAGCACATTGGAAGGTGTGGGTGAAGCCAAGGTGCTTAGCAGTAGAAGTTTTGCCATGCGTATCTGGCTGAACCCTGACCGAATGGCGGCGTATCAGGTGACCGCCGCCGATATAAATGCAGCGATCCGTGAGCAAAACTACATATCCTCTGCCGGCACCACTCGCGGAGAGCTGGTGCGCGCGAGTGTCGATGCCGAAACAGATCTGCAAAGTCCCGACGACTTCAAACAAATTGTGGTGCGTCAGGAGGGTGAGCAGCGTGTGTTGCTTGGCGACGTCGCCGAGTTGGAGCTGGCAAGTTCCGATTATGACTCAGCGGCCTTTTCCAGCGGTAGAGATACCGTGTTCGTCTCTATTACGCCTGCCCCCGGCGCGAACCCTCTGGATGTGGCACGTCGGGTAAAAGCCGTGATGCCCGCTCTGGAAGATCAGATGCCGGCTGATCTGGAGGTGTTTTACGATTCGGACGGTTCGGTTGTCATCAAGCAGGCACTAAAAGAAGTCATTCAAACTCTGGTGGAAGCCTCGTTGATTGTGATGCTGGTCATTTTCCTGTTTCTGGGATCACTCCGTGTGGTGCTGATTCCGCTGGTGGCGATTCCACTGTCGCTGATCGGCGTTTTGTTTCTGGTGTGGAGCATGGGTTTCAGTATTAACCTGCTCACCCTGCTGGCTTTGGTGATAGCAATAGGCCTGGTGGTGGACGACGCCATTGTGGTGGTGGAAAACGTACATCGGCACATCGAGGAAGGGATGCAACCACTTGATGCTGCGCTGCAGGGAGCGCGTGAAGTGGCCCTGCCCGTGATTGCAATGACCCTGACACTGGCAGCCGTTTATGCACCAATCGGTTTTCTGGGTGGTCTAACCGGCGTGTTATTCACCGAGTTCGCCTTCACTCTCGCAGGAGCAGTGCTCGTGTCCGGTCTCATCGCACTCACACTCAGCCCGATGATGTGCGCTTACCTGCTCAAGGATCACGATCACCAGGGCGCCGCAGCAGACTGGCTGGATAGTCGCTTTGACTCTCTGCATCACGCATATCAAAGACTGCTGGCGCGTTGCCTTGAAAACCGCGGCGCCGTGCTGCTATTCGCTGTAGTCATTCTCGCGAGCTTACCAATGCTGTTTTCCTTGACGCAGAAGGAATTGGCTCCGGAGGAAGACAACGGCAACTTCTTTATTGTGGCCACACCGCCCGATTATGCGAGTGTGGATTACGTCAATTACTTTCTCGATGAGATGGTGGCCGTGTGGAAAGGAATCCCGGAGGTCAGCCACTCCTGGCAGGTTAACAGCCCTGGCCAAGTGTTTGGCGGTGTGGAATTGAAACCCTGGAGCGAACGCGAACGCAGTCAGAAAG
>CALINF010000176.1 GCA_938045215.1 uncultured Halieaceae bacterium
GTCTCGGTTACAGCCTGTAGCGGGGATGACTTTCCTATCTCGCCTGACACCCGTTACGTGCAAGGCCCTTTTGGTGCCAGTTCCACTGCAGAAGAGGTTACCGAGGGCGTGGACCTCGAAGGGAAGTTGGCGCTGGTGACAGGCTGCAACTCAGGCCTTGGGCTTGAGACCATGCGTGTTCTGGCGATGCGCGGAGCGCATGTCATCGGTACTGGCCGTACTCTCGAGAAAGCACGCAAGGCTTGCGCCAGCGTGCCTGGCTCCACGACGCCGCTAGCCCTGGAGCTTTCGGACTTTTCGTCTGCAGTGGATTGCGCAAACGCGGTCAAGGCGATGGGTCAGCCGCTTGATATTGTGATCTGTAATGCAGGCATTAACACCTTTGGCGAGCTGGAGCTGATCAATGGGATCGAGAAGATCTTTGTGGTGAACGTGCTGGGGCATTTTGTGCTGGTGAATCAGTTACTACCCTTTATGGTGGCTACTGATAAGGGACGGATAGTCCATGTGTCGAGCCGTTCAGGCTATCGACAGGCCCCAGCTGTTGGGATCGATTTTGACAACCTGCGCGGGGAAAAAGCGTTTGATGCCGGCGAGGCCTATGGTCGCTCGAAACTGGCCAATGCCCTGTTTTCACTGGAGCTGGCCGAGCGCCTGCAGGGTTCTGGTGTTACATCCAATGCAATTCATCCGGGGCTGGTAAAAACCAACATTGCCCGTACTGCTCCTGCTATCTTGCGCGGGGCGTTTGATCTGTTTGGTCCACTGATTGCCAAAACACCGCAGGAAGGCGCAGCGACACAGGTGTATGCCGGGTGCAGTGCGGCGGTGGCCGGTGTATCGGGTGCTTATTTCGAAGACTGCAATCCGGTGGTGGTTGGCGGCAGTCATCACATGACTGATACGGCAATGGCTGCACGCCTTTGGGAAGTCGCCTCAGAGATGACGTCAGGCTATCTGCCTGCATAGGGCCGTCATTCTTTAAAGCGACTGAACTGGCAGGCTGCTTACTGGATCTTTTTAAACAGCAGCGTCATGCGGTCGGATTCACCAATTTCCGTCATGGCAGCTTTCAGCTCCGGGTCATCCGCGCTGCCATTGTATGATGGGGGCAGGCGCCAGACGATATCGCCTGGTCCTGGTTGGTCTTTTGGATTGGCGTTAATCTCACTCTTGGCGACCAGTACAAACCCTGCGTCTTCAAACACTTTGATGACATGGGATTGCTTCAGATACCCGCGGCTGCCATCAGACCCTTCTTCTGGTGCGCCTTCGGGAAGCCTGTGCTGTACAACACCGACAAGCCCGTCGACCTTGAGCATGGCGCGTATGGCAGCTAGCGCCTGGCTCAGTGTGCCGGCGTCCTTTTCAAATCGATTCAGGTTGTGCAGAGCGCGAATCAACACGACCCTATCGACAGTACCGCTGACGTCAGAAGGTACTGTACCGAAAGTGAATCCCTCTGCCTTAATGCCATTGTCAGTGAATCCGCGTACTTGTTGGGTGAATTTTCCGGTGGCTGCGATTCGCCCCTCAATTTGCTCGTCGGTGAAAAATCCGAACAGCGGCCATAGCCGGTCGACATAGTTCACACCGTACAGTGTGCCTTTGGGTCCGAGATAATTGGCCAGAATTTTTGTGTACCAGCCGCCGCCAGGCAGCGCTTCTGCTACTGTCATGCCCGGTTGGACCTGGAAGAATTCAAGTGTCTGCGCAGGGTGTCGCGCTGCGTCGCGTGCCTGATCTTCTGCACTACGCTGAGACAGTATGTTGGCAAGATCACTGCCGTGATGCTCGGCGAGGGTGACTGCCGGTAGTGCCAGGCTGCAGGCAAGAGCGAGTGTGGTCATCAGTTTCATGCGGTAAACCTCTGGAGTGCTAGTGTGCGAAAGGTGAGTCTATGCGTTAACGCCCGCAGAGTGTAGCTGCTTCGGTGTTGTCTGTGTACATCAATACGGCTGTCTGGCATTTGGCGTCTTCAGTGTGTGATCGAATGCGATCACGGCGTACTGGGTCATTTCGGGGGCGAGCTCTAACCGATGTAGTGCATGATCGCGAGGTAGTCTTGAACCAGTAGTTCCGTGTCGAAGACGTGAATGCCGGGTGACACTTCTTCGGGCTCGAAAATGGCTTGTAGCTCACCAGCCGGATTGATCAGGATAAGATGGACACCGTGACTCACGCTATAGTCATCTCTGGGAACGCCGTCATCATCCAGCAATGGAGTCAGCTTTGCCATAATGCCCAGCCCTGCCTCAAACGGCAGATGTGGATTTTCGGGATTATCTTCATGGGTCAAACCGATGAAGTCCGGGTTAAAAAATGAGACATAGCTAGCCATTTGAGTAACGGTGTCCCTGCGATGATCTACGCTATAAAACGCAACGGTAGGCACGCTTTCATTCATCTCTTTCAGCTGCTGTGTGAAGTCATTCAGGTGGGCCAGGGTTGTTGGGCAGATGTCGGGGCAGGTGGTAAAGCCGTAGGACACCAGTGTCCAGTCACCTATGAGCTCTGAATTTTTAAACGTGCTGCCTCTGTGGTCTATCAGCTCGAAACTCGGTAGAGGGCGTGGATCTGCCAGAAAAACCCCATGAATTTGTGGCGGCGGCTGTTCGCGGTTTAGCAGCAACAACAGCGCTACGATTGCAATGAAGCCATTGGCGAGTGTGAAACCCGCCAGCATGCGTTTTTGGGGAGATAGCGCCAAAGGTCTGTCAATCAGCGATCGAAAAACAGATGTCGTGTTAAGTTGGTGTAGTCCCCTTCAATGGCCATCAGCGCTATCAATACGACAATCGCAAGGGGTGGTAGCAGAAGTACATACTTGAGTGAGAGGCGTTCCCAGGTGAGGTGCATAAAGATGGCGACAATAAAGCCAGCCTTCAAGAACATGAAAATCAGTATCAGGGTCCAGCGCACAAAGCCCTCAAACTGAAACCAATCCACAAGATAGGAGAGGGTGCTTAGTACAAAAAGCAGAATCCAAATTTTGAGGTAGATCCCTATCGGATGTTGTTGTCCTGCTGCCTCGCTCATGCTGTTACCTCACCAGAGATAGAAAAACGCGAAAATGAAAACCCAGACCAGATCTACGAAGTGCCAGTACAGGCCGGCTATCTCAACGATGGCATAACCTTTCTTTTCATAGTCGCCCCGACCCACCTTGCGCGCCACGATTGCAAGATAGATAACGCCTGCCGTCACGTGCATGCCGTGAAAACCGGTAATCATGAAGAATGTCGAGCCGAACTGGGCGGCACCCATGGGATTTCCCCAGGGGCGAATACCTTCCTCCACGATCAACTTGGTCCACTCGAAAGCCTGCATGCCGACGAAGCTTGCGCCTAGCAGGGCGGTGATCGCCATCAAAATAGCTGTTTTACGTCGGTCGCCACGGTAGGCGTAGTTCACCGCCATCGCCATGGTGCCGCTGCTGGTGATTAGTACGAACGTCATGATGGCGATCAAAATCAGCGGCAGGTGAACGCCGAACAATGTTAGCGCGAACACCTCGCTGGAGTTCGGCCATTGATCCGTGGCAGACATCCTGACGTTCATGTAGCCGGTGAGGAAAATACTGAATATAAAAGTGTCGCTCAGCAGAAAAATCCACATCATCAACTTGCCCCAGGGCATGTCGAAAGCCTGCTTGTCCGACGACCAATCGGATACCATCCCTGATATACCGGGCTCGGTAAACGTGGTCGTCTTATCGGTGTCTACGCTCATAGCTGATTCCTCAGAATCCGCACATTGCGGCAAGTGCGTTGATAGTTTCCGGGCGACTGGTCAGCAGTGCGAACAACACCAGCCAGACACCTAGCAAAAAGTGCCAGTACGTGGTGCACAGCTGCAGTGGTCCGCTCAGTGATTCGGGTGACCCGTCGTACCACACACGAAATACCACGTTAGCCAGTACGATAAGGCCGCCCATCATGTGCAAGCCGTGCAGTGCCGTGAGCACGTAAAAGTAACTGTTTGCCGGGTTGGTATTCACATAGAAGCCCAGTGCGTACAGGTGTTGCCAGAGATCCAGCTGCGCCAGGAGGAAGAGTATCGAAAAAAATACGGCTGAACTGATGCCGACGATTGCCCGGTTCAGGTGAGCGCTGCGAGCGCTTGCCAGGCCAAATTGCATCGCAAGACTGGCAATTGCCAATATACCTGTATTGATCCACAGCCGCGTGGGATCGGTAAAGGGTTGCCACGGCTGCCCGGCCAGAGATTGGAAATCCGGGTACTGCGAACGAGACAGGAACGTGATGATGAACAGCAAAAACAGTACGCTGACGATTGCCATTATGAAGCGTAATGCTATGCGCGCTGCGCCTTGTGGATCAATCGGCGCAACGGCAACTGCATTGCCGGCAGCGGCTACCTGAGCATCCCAGGGCTTTTCTCTCAGGGTCTTGAAAATACTCATGCTTTTTCCTCGTGCTCGCCACCGGTTTGTTCTTCTTTAGTCACCGGATGATTCTGCGGAATGAAGTCCTCCTTTGCGCCGGGCACGCTGTAGTCATAAGCCCACCGGTATACACGCGGCAACTCCTTGCCCCAATTACCGTGCTTTGGAGGAACGTCAGGTGTTTGCCACTCAAGCGATGTTGCGCCCCATGGGTTGTGTCCGGTCTTTTCGCCGTTCCTTATGCTCCAGAACACATTCGCGAGGAAGAACAATTGGCTCATACCCACGATCAATGCAGATACAGTGATACTGGCATTTAATGTCTGCGCCGATTCAGGAATGAAGTCTGTCGTACCCATGGCAAAGTAGCGGCGCGGTACGCCGAGTATGCCGATGTAGTGCATGGGCAGATAAATGGCGTAGGTGCCCAGGAAAGTAAACCAGAAGTGCAGTTTGCCCAGCGTGACGTTAAACATACGTCCCGTCATCAACGGGTACCAGTGGTAGATCGCGGCAAACAGCACCATGATCGGTGAAACGCCCATCACCATGTGAAAGTGCGCGACCACAAAGTAGGTGTCAGACAGTGGCAGGTCGATGACCACGTTGCCCAGAAATAGTCCCGTCAGGCCGCCATGGGTAAAGGTAAAAATAAAGCCGATGGCAAATAGCATTGGTACAGTGAGGTGAATGTTGCCCTGCCAAAGTGTTAGTACCCAGTTATAAACCTTGATGGCGGTGGGTACTGCAATAATCAAAGTTGTGGTGGCAAAGAAAAAGCCGAAAGCCGGATGCATACCGCTTACATACATGTGATGCGCCCACACAATAAAACTAAGGCCACCAATTGCCACGATGGCCCAGACCATCATCCTGTAGCCAAAGATATTTTTACGGGCATGTGTGGCCAGTACATCAGATACCATTCCAAAAGCGGGTAGGGCGACGATGTACACTTCCGGGTGTCCAAAGAACCAGAACAGGTGCTGGAACAGTACCGGGCTACCGCCGGTGTAATCGAGGTTCTCACCCAGCGATACCAGTGCCGGCATAAAAAAGCTGGTACCAATGAGCTTGTCCAGCATCATCATTATGGCGCTGACCAGCAGAGCGGGAAATGCGAGTAATCCCAGTACTGTTGCAGTAAATATGCCCCAGATGGTGAGCGGCATTCGCATTAACGTCATGCCGTGTGTTCGTGCCTGTAGAACGGTCGTCACGTAGTTCAGGCCGCCCATAGTGAAGGCGATAATAAAGACTGCCAGAGAGGCCAGCATGAGGATGATTCCCCAGTCGTAACCTGGCGTCCCTTCCAGGATTGCCTGTGGTGGATATAGCGTCCAACCCGCGCCCGTAGGTCCACCCGGCACGAAGAAGCTAGACAGCAGGATGATGACGCTGAGCAGGTAGAACCAGAAGCTCAGCATATTCAGATACGGAAAGACCATGTCTCTCGCGCCGATCATCAACGGAATCAGATAGTTTCCGAACCCCCCGAGTAGGAGCGCAGTCAGTAGATAGATCACCATGATCATACCGTGCATGGTTACAAACTGGAGGTACGCACTGGGGTCAATGAAGTCGAAGCTTTCTGGAAAGCCAAGTTGAAGTCGCATAAGTCCTGACAATACGAGTGCCACCAAACCAACGAAGATGGCCGTGCCGCCATATTGTATTGCGATTACCTTGTGATCCTGACTCCAGACGTACTTGGTAATAAAGCTGTGTGGGTCGTGCAGTTCTTCCGTCTGGTCAGCTATAGCCACATGTTGCATAGTGTAAAGCCTCTGGCTGTTTTATCCGTTATTTACAATGCCGCTCTCTACTCGTCGAAAAGTTCTCGCTATTGGTACAAACGCTGTCAGCTGAGGCTACAGCGAGCTCAGGTATGCCATTAGGTCGTCAATGGATTGCTCGTTTTGCAGTGAGCGAGCCATCAACACCATCTGATGCCCATAGTTGTCCTGCTCGTGTGTGCCGCGTATACCTAGCCGGAAGTTTTCCAGCTGGCGTTTGAGGTACCAGTCATCCTGCCCGGCGAGTGTTGGTGCTTGTAAGGCATAGTTACCCTGCGCCTCTGCGCCGTGACAGGCGCCGCAGTTGGTGTAGTGTGATTTGCCTCGCTCGGGATCGCCCGCCAGTGTGCGGTTGGCCGTCTGCGCTTCCAGAGACGCTATATAGGCAGTGACATCTCTTACGGCCTTGTCATCGACAAGAACACCCGCCATAGGTGCCATCTGTTGCCCGTAGATATCCTCTTTATGACTGCCGCGAATGCCTGCTTTGTAGTAGTGCAGTTGCCTCTCTACATACCAGTCCGGCAAGCCGGCGAGCCGTGGTGCATTCATCGCGGCGTTGCCTTCCCCCTGCTGACCGTGACAGGATCCGCAGACGGTATACAACCCCTGACCGGCAAGCGTGTCGCCTGGCGCGATATCCTGGATTTCAGCCCAGGTAGGTTGTTCGCCTAGCCACGCGTCGAACTGATCCTGCTCATCAACCACTACGTGGCCCCGCATCGTATAGTGAGCGATACCGCACAGTTCCATGCAGAGGATGTCGAACTTTCCTGTTCGCGTTGGAGTAAACCAGACATAGCTTACGGTGCCGGGAACCAGGTCCATTTTGACCCGAAACTGGGGTACGGCGAAGTCGTGTAGAACGTCTTTGGAGCGCAGCAGTACCTTGACCGGCCTGTCGATTGGCAAATGCAGTTCGCTGTTATCAACAATAATATCGTCGTTTCCAGCCTCGTCGTTGGGGCTGATGCCAAAGGGGTTGGCCTGGCTAATATAGCGAGCGTCGACTTCACCCAGTTGGCCATCGGCACCGGGCAGGCGGTAACGCCACTGCCATTGCTCACCCAGGACCTCTATCACGTCGGCCTCTTCGGGTACGTCGATAAAATCAGCCCAGACCACTAACCCAGGTGCAAGCATTGCGACTACACCTACGGTAGTGATACCGGTGAGCCAGAGTTCCAGCTTTTTGTTTTCGGGTTCGTACTTGGAGCGTTGATCGGCTTTATGACGAAAGCGAAATACCGCGTAGGCCATGAACAAATTGACTGCTACGAAAACAATGCCCGTGATGTACAGCGTGATATTGACGGTTGTATCGATTGTGCTCCAGTTGGACGCGAGAGGAGTGAACCACCAAGGGCTCCACCAATGAAATATCAGTGAACCAACCACTAGCAATACCAGTGCGATCACTAAGTACATAACTCCTCCCTCTCTCTTATTCTTATTCCTGCCGGGGCTGCGGTTGAGCTCGTTCGATAGTCAATCCTTAATGCTGGCTAACTGAATGCGCGTCGCTCAGGGCGCTACCTTCATAAACTCAGAGAATTTCTCTTGTGCTTTAACGACGGGACGCGGTGTTGCAGCGCCCTCGCCGGCGCTCACCAGCTTTGGATGCTCACTGACTACCCTGGCAAGAGTGCTTTCCTGTTCTGCATCCACGTCCACAAACAGAATGTGTTTGCCGGCTTCGAGATCATCCTGAAAGCGACGAAAATCGACGTGGGGTTCCTGGATACCAATCAGCCCGCCTTCCCAGGTACAAAATCCGAGAACGATGACGGCAAGAAATATTGCAGGTACCCAGGTGTAGGTTTCAGTAAGACCCGAATACCAGGCAAGCAGCAGAACCAAGGCCGCACCAATGGCACCAACGACCGCACCTAGCTCTGTGCCATGCACCACATCTTTCTTAAGAACCGCTTCAACTTTGTGCAGGTGATGCTCTTCAAGGCCTGCATCATCTTTGCTCAGGACATGTATTTGAGGTGTGGAAACGCCTGACGCTTCAAGATCTCTTTCTATGATCTCGAGGTCATCCAGGTCGTCGCTGATGTAATAATGGCGTTTCATAATGCGCTCTCCTTATTGGTCCAGCCAACATAGCGTCCCGGAGATCGCGGCAATAACAGCAGCACGCTGGTCTGTCGGGAGACGTACCAGCTGATGCGCAGGACAGACCACCCCTTGGGTGCCTTTTTCACGCCCTGCCTCAACATTTTTGGAGTATAGCACCGAGTTTTACTGCTTCTATGGGCGGGTGGCTATCACATTGGTTTTTACTTCTTTTCGATCTATGTGGATGGCGGGAAAGATCGGTGTAGACTAAAAACAGGTCAAAAAAGCGGCAAATCTGCGCGTTGCATGATGTGTCGACATAAAAACCCCTGTGTTTTAGGACTATTTTGTTATTAGTAGCATGCCGTTAGTAATCATGAGAAATTAAAACTGCGCGCCAGTGGAGCATCGCGGCGCAGAGCGGTCTCCAGTACAATGCCGTCTATTACAGCTTACACGGGTAGAGAGGATGGATTACGGCGCAGTTAGTCTGGTGCCCACCGCAGTCGTATTGGTGTTGGCGATCTGGACACACAGAACGATCGAATCGGTGATCGCCGGCGCCCTCGTCGCTTTTATTATTACTTCGCAATGGGGCTTTTTGGGCGCTCTGTCTGAAGCAGTGCTGACCGTGATGCAGGACAGGGATACTGCGTGGGTGTTATTGGTGTGCGCTCTCTATGGCTCCTTTATTGCTCTACTTGTCAAAGGCGGTGGCGCTCAGGCGTTCGGCGCGTTGGTAACACGCCGTGTCTCGTCCAAACGGGGTGGGTTGCTGTGGACCTGGGTGTTGGGGCTGGTGATCTTTCTCGATGACTACCTGAATTCGCTCACCGTAAGCTCTACGATGAAAACAGTAACAGACAAGTACCGCACCTCCCGGGAAATGCTGGCGTATGTTGTAGACTCTACTGCGGCACCCATCTGCCTCATTATTCCGATCTCAACCTGGGCCGTATATTTTGCTGGCCTGCTCGAAAAAAATGGTGTGGCCGAGCAGGGGCAGGGTATCAACGTCTTTATTCAGTCGATTCCCTATATGTTCTATCCTTTTCTGGCAGTGCTCATGGTGCCACTCGTGATTATGGGTGTTGTCCCGTTGTTGGGCAGGATGCGCGAGGCAGAACATCGAGCCGAGCAGACTGGGCAGGTGGTTCCTCCGGGCTCCGAGCATCTAGAGGTTCGCGACACCTATGAACCGCGTGATGGCGATAGGCCCGCCACAGCAGAGCTGTTCTTCGTGCCGATTATTGCATTGGTGGGGTTCACCGTCTGGTTTGAAATTGATCTACTGATGGGCGTAATGGCAGGCATCCTGATTACGTTGGTACAGTATTTTGTGCAAGGCGTGCTGCGCCCGACAGAGATGTTCGACACTTTGATTGAAGGCGTGCGCGTGATGGTGCCGGTGCTGTGCATATTGATCGCAGTATTTACTTTCATTGAGGCAAACAATGCGATCGGCATGACCGACTATATTATCCGTACCGTGGCGCCTTACATGACGGTTGGAATGTTGCCAGTACTCACTTTCGTAACGATGGCGTTCGTGTCGTTTACTACCGGCTCAAACTGGGGCGTTTTTGCTATTGCAATGCCGGTGGTCTTTCCTCTGGCGCAGGAAATCGGCGTGAGTATTCCCCTGATTGCCGGAGCCCTTTTTTCGGCCAGCGGCTTTGGTAGTCAGGCCTGTTTTTACAGCGACTCTACTGTGCTCACCGCGCAGGGAGCAGGCTGTGGCCCCTACGAGCATGCCATCACCCAGTTACCCTATGCGTTGATTGCAGCAGGATTATCGGGCGTTGGCTATCTCTTGATAGCTTTCGTTTAGCCTGCGTTGGGTAACGATCTCGTACTGTTCAGACTGATTCGATTTTGTATCGTGGGCGGGATAACCGCGGTTATCCACTACGGCATCTTGTACCTTTGCGTGGAATACCTTGCCAGCACTGCAACGCTGGGTAGCAGTGTCGGTTTTGTCATCGCGGTGATCTGCAATTATGTGTTGCACTACAGCTGGACCTTCGGTGAGACTGCTCCACACGGCCCAACGCTGGCTCGTTACCTCGTGATGATAAGCTGTGGGTTTGCTATCAACGGTGGGCTTATGTGGCTGGGCAGTGAATTCTGGCAAATCAACTATTTGCTGGCACAGGCCATCGCACTGGTCGCTGTATTGGCCTGGAACTTTTCGTTGGCACAATTGTGGGTTTTCAAAACAAAGGAGTCGCCCGGGGCGGGTGGGTAAAGTCGTTATGCTGTCTGTAGTCGTGCCTGTACACAACGAAGCTGAAGTGCTGCCTGCATTCTTTGACCGTACGCAGCGGGTTCTGGAACAGACAGGAGAGGATTACGAAATACTCTTCGTCGACGATGGCAGTACAGATAACTCCATTGCGGAGTTGATGCGGCTGCGTGACATGGATTCGCGAGTTGGTCTGATTGAATTGAGTCGCAACTTTGGCAAGGAGGTTGCTCTGTCGGCAGGGCTGGAGACAGCCGCTGGTGACGCGGTGATCATCATCGACGCCGACCTGCAGGACCCGCCAGAATTGATTCCTGAATTTCTCACGCACTGGCGTGAAGGCTACGATGTTGTCTACGGTCGACGAACAGAGCGGCAGGGCGAAACCTGGCTGAAAATTACGACAGCCAAATGGTTTTACCGAATTCTGAATGCCTTGACTGACGTTGAGATTCCACCGGATGCAGGGGACTTTCGATTGCTCAGCCGCCGGGCCGTGGATGCGTTGAAGTCACTGCCGGAGCGACATCGTTATATGAAAGGCTTGTACGCTTGGATTGGCTTTCCTCAGCGCGCTGTTCCCTATGTGCGAGA
>CALINF010000177.1 GCA_938045215.1 uncultured Halieaceae bacterium
CCTCGCTGAACCATTTGTCGCCCCAGCCGCGGTAGGGGATGAGCAGGTGCGCAAGTTCGTGATAGCCGGTCCAGTTTTCTATGAGTTGCGTTGCGGTGGGCTCAGCGATGGTATAGAACGTGACCCTGTCGATCGTATCGCGATTAACCTGTGCCCAGGGAATGGGGTCTGATGAAGCGCCCGAGGTAGGGTTTATCACCGCACGCCAGCGATCACGAGGCCACTTTCCATACACGTTGAAAAGAGCGTCGCTGATATGCTCCATCCATTGCTCAATCTGCTTCGTTGAACCCTGGCTGTACTGTGTTGAGATACTCAGTTCCAGCGTTTGTTGATCTCTGGCGATCAGGTGGGTTCGGGCAGTGTCCTGCGCCATGCTCGTCGTAGTAACAAGCAGCGCTGGCAGCAAGGCTATAAGGCGAAACACAGTGTCAGGATTGATTGCCTGTCTGCGGTTTGAAACCGGCCAGTTCGCCCATGCGGCGGAACAATTCGACGACATCGGTGCGTGTGTCGTCATTGGTGAACTCACGATACAGGCTGTCTACATTGACGGCGATGCGCTCTGGTTCCGACCAGGCGCTGTACTCCGACAAATGGATATCCTGCGCAGCCTCCCAGGCATCCATGCCGGCGTCATAGCGTAGCTTCGCCTGCTCTCTTACATACTCCAGGTATTGGCGAACCTTGCGCACACCGGATTTGTCGGTGATGGGGCCGTGCCCGGGCACGATATGCTCGACATCCATATTCTCGATTCTGCGGCAGGCATTGATCCAGTTGGCGACCGGGCCCTCCCAAATCAGTGGCGTGCCTTCAATAAACAATATGTCACCTGTAAAGACTGTTTTGTCGGCAGGCGAGTGCACCAGGATATCGCCTCGCGTGTGAGCGGGACCTACCTCCAGCATGTGGATGGGCTTGTCGCCCACATGCATGTGCAACTCACCATCAAATGTTTTCGTTGGTGGTGTGTAGTTGATGCCATGAAAGTTGAACGCACCAAAGCAATGTATGAAGTACTCGCCAACTGGCCCCATTGTCTTGGCTGCGTCCATGATGGCGGCCAACCCTTCGGGTGGTAGCTCATCCATCTCTGCGGCCGATGCGCTCGAAGCAATAATATCCGCCCCTGTTACCAGTTCGTTGCCGTGGCAGTGATCGCCGTTGGCGTGGGTGTTGACGAGGGTTTTGATGTTGGCGGTGCAGGGTTGCGCATCGCGCATCGCCTTGAGCATGGTTTGGGTGAGGTCTAAATCGAACAGCGTGTCGATGAGGATCGACTCCTCGCCATCGACCACAAGACCTGCGTTGCTCCAGCCCCAGGTACCCTGGGGTGCCAGCCAGGCGTAGGCACCGTTGGACAGATCGATCAGACCAGCGACAGGGTTCTTGTGCATGATTTTTCCCTCGTGTTGTAAAAGTCATGGTACCCAAATCTGTTCCTGTCTGCTGCCCTGATTTTGTCTAGCACCCGTTGTCTGTTTTAATGCAACAAATTCAGTCACAAGGATATTGCATGATCTGGTTTCTTTTACTGCTCGCCGCTGTGGTGGTGTTTAGCTATGTTTACTTGCGCGGAGAAGATCTGAGCTATCTGGATGCCCCGCAGCCACCCAAGCCCGTGGGTGAAGCCAGTGCCCAGCACCGCGAGGTTGTTGCCTCGCTGCGAGAATTTTCCAGCGCCGCCAAGTCGGCTTCTCGCAAGGACCGTATCCGAACACTGCGCGACCTGATGGATGCCATGAGCGACGATCGTGAGTTTGTCAGCGAATTCAGACAAGTTGATTTGGGTGGTATCAGAGGCGAGTGGGTATTGGCCCCGGGCGTCGATGCCAGACGTCGTGTTCTGTATATACACGGCGGTGCCTGGATTGCCGGAAGTCCCAAGAGTCATAGAGCAATTACCAACCGCCTATCGGTCGACCTCAACGCCGCCGTCTTTTCGCTGGACTATCGGTTGATGCCTGAGTATCGGCGAATGGCAGGCATTTTCGACTGCCAGAATGCCTACCGCTGGATCCTCGACAACGGACCCGATGGCAAGGAAGCGCTCGACTTTTTGCTGGTCGGAGGAGACTCCGCCGGTGGCAGCCTGACGCTGGTAACGTTGGCATGGGCCCGAGACCAAGGCCTGCGTGCTGCTGATGCCGCTATTGCTTTCTCGCCATCCACCGATGTGACCATGTCTTCTCCAAGCCTGTTTGCGAATATTCCAACAGATCCCATGCTGGGGCCAGCCTTTGGCTCGTTGTCGAAGGTGCCCAAGCTGGTACTGTGGTGGAGTACCTGGATCACTTCCCGTATGCGCCCCTCGGACCCCCTCGTATCACCACTGCGCGGCGACCTCGCGGGCTTACCACCAATACTGGTGCTGGTAAGTGAGCAGGAGATGTTGTTCGACGACGCCTATCGCTACGTGACCAAGGCGCAGGCCGCTGGTTCGCCGGTAGAACTCCAAAGTTGGCCATACATGGTGCATGTGTGGCCAATCTTTAATCCCGAGTTACCCGAGGCAGAGGAGGCGTTTGCCAATATTGTCGAGTTTGTCGACAGCGCGAGTGGCGACATGGTGGGAGACATAGCCGCGTGAATACAGTTCGTTCGATTCTGGTGTTTCTCTGGATCGCCGTATCGATCATACCGTTTGGATTGCTGCTGGTGCTGTGCTCCCTGTTTTTGCGGGATGACAAGCTCTGGTGGTGGTTTGCGGTGCCATGGTTGCGTCTCTCGATCAGCGCCGCTCGTGTTATTGGTGGTGTGAACTACCGTGTGCACGGAGAGGAGAATCTACCGTCGCGTTCCGATATGCAGCGGGTCATTCTGTGCCCCAAGCATCAGTCGACGTGGGAAACCTTCTATTTTCCCAGTATGACACCGCACGCTCTGGCCTATGTCTTCAAACAGGAGCTGCTGCGCATTCCCGTGTTTGGTTGGTCGATAGGTCGGTTGGGCATGATCCATATCGACCGCAGCAAACGCTCTGAGGCCTGGGCCAAGGTTGCGGAGCAGGGCAAGATACTGATGGACCGTGGCAAGTGGGTGATCATGTTTCCTGAGGGTACGCGGACTGAGCGCGGCAAGCAGGGAGCCTACAAGATTGGTGCTACCCGTTTGGCGGTGGCCACCGATGCGCAGGTGATTCCCATTGCAGTTACCTCGGCGCGTTGTTGGCCGCGACGCTCATTCCGATTCATTCCCGGTACCATAGATGTATCTATCGGTAAGCCGATCAGCGCAACCGGTCGCGAACCGCAGGAGATGATGGAGGAGATCGAGGCCTGGATCGAGACTGAGATGCGCCGTCTGGATCCGGAAGCTTACGATTGAGGTTAGCGGCTTAACTTGGTTGAGAGCACGATGGATGTTGTGGTTTTCTCGACACCTTGCAACTGTCCGATCTCATCCAGAACCTGATCCATGGTTTCTGTTGTTGCTGTTTCCAATGTGGTGACCAGATCATATATCCCACTAACGGTCTGCACGGTTCGCACCGCGGCAATCTCTGACAGCGCGTCGACAATCTTTGGGCCGTGTTTGGGGTTGACTTGAATCATCACGTGCGCACTGATCTGCCGCTCGCTGAAGCGCGGGCTGTAGCGAATCGTGTAGCCCTGAATAATGTTGCGTCGCTCCAGACGGCGCAAACGGTCCTGAACGGTACTGCGGGATATGCCCAGGTCGCGTGCCAAAGCGCTGGTAGGCGCGCGACTATTTTGACGCAACAGCGCGAGCAGGCGATTATCAATCGGGTCCAGACTGTCCATAATGCCAAGTTTTCCGTTAATTTGATGGGTATATTACTACAATCCGTCAGTTTATACATTCAGATTGCCGCCCGGCGACGGTACACTACCGCCTAGAACACCGCACGCAAGCAATTGCTGCAGCAAGCGGGATTATGAGTAGGTGGGGCAGATGTCAAAAATAGTGAGTCACATTGCCGTGGTGGCCGGTGATGAAGCGGTTTGCAGTCGTTGGGTGAATGCGCTCAACGACGCCGTAGCCAAACAGCCCGGTGATAAAGCGGTGTCGATACTGCACTTCCTGGGAGCTGCTTCACAAGAGCAGGTTCTGCAGCAGGTGGCCTCCGACGGCTTGCTTCAGGCGGTGATACTCGACGGGGTGACCATAGAAAACACCAGCGAGTTGGTGCGTACGATCAAGAGCATGCGCAGCGAACTCGACCTGTTTCTCGCCGTTCCCCGCGACACAGTGGTGCCCGAGTTGCCTGTAGAGTTGCTCGACCGGGATGACGAAAAGGCTAGCCATCTGCTGCGCCAGGTACAGACCGCGATTGAGCGCAGGGCCCGCACACCCTTCGCCGACACACTGCGAGACTACGTGTTCAGCGCCAAGGACGCCTGGCATACCCCCGGGCACTCCGGTGGTGATAGTCTGCGCGACAGCCCGTGGGTCGCTGATTTTTACGAGCTGATGGGCGAGCACATCTTTAATACGGATCTGTCGGTGTCTGTGCAGGTGCTGGATTCATTGCTGGAGCCGCACAGCGTGATACAGGAGTCGCAGGACCTTGCTGCACGTGCGTTTGGCGCCCGCCACACCTTCTTCGTTACCAATGGCACTTCTACCGCCAACAAGGTGATTATCCAGCATCTGCTGGGTGCTGGCGGCAAGATGATTCTCGATCAGGCCTGCCACAAGTCGATCCACCACGCGGTGATTCTTTTTGGCGTTGAGCCGATCTACCTCGAGGCCAGCCTGAAGGCCGATTACGGGTTCTACGGCCCCGTGCCCAAGGATCGAATTATCGCAGCCATTGACGCTAATCCGGACGCGAAACTGCTGACGCTGACCTCGTGCACCTACGACGGGTTTTATTACGATCTTGAACCTATTATCGCCTACGCCCATGAGCGAGGTCTCAAGGTGTTGATCGATGAGGCCTGGTACGCCCACGGTCGCTTCCATCCAGCATTGCGACCGAACGCACTGGAAAGCGGCGCCGACTATGTGACCCAGAGTACCCACAAGATGCTGTCGGCGTTCTCACAAGCTAGCATGATTCACGTGAACGATCCTGACTTTGACGAACATCGCTTTCGTGAGCATCTGAACATGCACACATCAACGAGCCCACAGTACGCGATGATTGCCAGCCTGGACGTGGCACGTAAACAGATGAGCATGGAGGGTTTTGCTCAACTTGAACGCTGCATCGATATTGCAGGCAGGGTGCGAGCGGCCATTGATGCCACGGGCGTATTTCGGGTGTTGTCGCTGGCTGACATGCTGCCAGCGGAACTTGCAGACGACAATATACGGGTCGATCCCACCAAGCTCAGTATCGATGTTTCCGCCTCAGGCTACAGCGCCAGACAGCTGCAACTGGATCTGTTTGAAGACTTCGGAATTCAGGTAGAAAAAGTGACGCACAACACTCTGTCAGTACTGGTCACACTGGGTACCACCGAGAGTAAAGTCATGCGCTTTATCAGCGCGATGCAGAAACTGGCTGCCAGTGCGCCGGGTGTAGGCGAAAACGTGCGCAGGCGTGTGTCATCCTTGCCGGCGCTTAGCGACATAGCCATGTTGCCTCGCGAGGCGTACTTTGGCCCGGCCCGGAATGTGCCGTTGACAGGTGCGCAGCATGAGCTGAATCAGGCACTCGTTGGCGCGTTAAGCGCCGATCAGGTGGTGCCGTACCCACCGGGTATTCCCGTGCTGGTTCCCGGTCAGGTGATTTCCGAGAACATTGCCCGCTTTCTGCTAGACCTGTATCGCAGCAACAGCGGTATCGAGATACACGGTATGGTGACTCAGGGTGATGAACCCTGTTTGCGCATCGTCCATAGTGACGCAAGTTCGATTGCACTTACCGGCTGATTTCTCTTGCGCAGGGGGTTCTCCAACCCCCTTACTTTGTAATAGTCTAGTTGCCCGCTGCCGGGAGACCGTCAGCGTTCATTCATGCTGGACGGAGAAATACCCCAATGACAGACGCATATATTGTCGGAGCAGTACGCAGCGCCGGTGGGCGCAAGAACGGTCGCCTTTCCAATATTCACCCGATTGACTTAGGCGCTGCCGTGGTTGACGCGCTGGTTGAACGTACTGGTGTTGCTGTTGAAGAGATCGATGACCTGATTTTTGGTTGTGTTTCACAGGTGGGCGCCCAGTCCGGCAATATTGGTCGCAATGTTTGCCTCTCCTCTGTATTGGGAGAGGTCGTGCCTGGCACCTCAGTAGACCGCCAGTGTGGGTCGGGTCAGCAGGCTATCCACTTTGCCGCTCAGGGCGTACTGTCGGGCACCCAGGATCTGGTGATTGCAGGTGGTGTGGAGAGCATGAGCCAGGTGCCCATTGGTGCGAGTATCGTTGATGGCATGAAAGCAGATCACGGCGTTCCCTACGGCAAGAAGATTGGCGAGCGTTACCCGGGCGTCCAGTTCAATCAGTTCGCCGGCGCGGAGATGCTGGTCAAAAAATATGAGCTGACGTCAGAAGAACTGAATGAGTTCGCACTGGCCAGTCATTTGAAGGCCAAGCAGGCGATCGATGAAGGCCGCTTTGACCGCGAGATTACGCCGGTTGAGATCGAGCTGGAAGACGGCACGCGGGAACAGCACACGCAGGACGAGGGCGTTCGATTGGATGCCACTATCGGTGCGATTTCCGGACTTCAGCCTATGGCTGAGGGTGGCGTTCTTACCGCTGCCAATGCCTCGCAAATATGCGATGGCGCATCGGCAGTGATGATTGCCAACGGCGCTACCTGTAAACGTCTGGGCCTCAAGCCCATGGCACGTATTGTTGCGATGAGTGTAATCGGCTCTGACCCCGTGATCATGCTGGAAGGCCCAATACCGGCTACCCGCAAGGTGTTGGAAAAGGCCGGCATGAGTCTGGACGATATCGATCTATTTGAGGTTAACGAGGCGTTCGGTTCAGTACCACTTTCCTGGGCCAAGGCTTTGGGAGCCGATCTTGACAAGCTCAACGTCAACGGCGGTGCGCAGGCTCTGGGTCACCCGCTGGGTGGAACGGGTGCAAAGCTTATGACGACTTTGGTGCACGAGCTACAACGCACAGGCAAGCGGTATGGCCTGTTGGCAATCTGCGAGGGCGGTGGTACTGCCAACGGCACCATCGTTGAACGTGTCGATGCAGTAGTGGAGTAGGGCGATGGCGATCCATTCACGTTTGATTGAGTACCATTGTGGTGATGCTCTGTTGGAGGGTCGCCTGTTCTGGGATGATACTCAGGTAGGTCCGCAACCTGCCGTCGCTGTCGCCCACACATGGGCGGGACGCGGTGCGTTCGAGGAGGCCAGAGCTCAGTCTCTGGCCGAAGCGGGTTACGTAGGTTTTGCGGTTGATCTCTATGGCAAGGGCAAGCGCGGAACTACTCCGGAAGAAAATACTGCCTTGATGACGCCATTGCTGGAAGATCGCGCGACATTACAGGCCCGTATCGCAGCGGCCGTCGATGCCCTGCGTGAGCAGGACGAGGTCGATGCAAGCAAGGTGGCGGCGATAGGATTCTGTTTCGGGGGCCTCACTGTGCTTGACCTGGCGCGCTCTGGCAGCGATGTGTTGGGCGTGGCCAGCTTTCATGGACTGTTCACACCCGCGGATAATCTGCCTGCACCAAGCATTACGGCGAAAGTTCTCTGCCTGCACGGCTATGATGATCCGATGGCAGCACCTGAGACCATGACCGCGCTCGGGAGCGAGCTGTCGCAGGCAGGCGCAGACTGGCAAATTCATGCCTACGGCAACACGCTGCATGCATTCACCAATCCGGAGGCTAACGCGCCGGAAATGGGTATGGCCTATAGTGAGGCCGGCGATCGACGGTCTGCACAGGCACTGCAAAACTTTCTAGACGAAATCTTTTAGCAGACCTTTTTACCCCAGGAGTTGTCGCGATGATCGAATCCCTTACACAGCCATTGACGCTTCCCTGTGGTGCAGTCATTTCCAATCGATTGGCCAAAGCGGCAATGACGGAGGGTCTGGCCTCGCCTGCAGGTCGCCCTACTGCAGCGCTGGAGACACTCTACGGTCTATGGAGTGACGGTGGTGCGGGAATGCTGCTGTCGGGAAACATTCAGGTAGATGCCGATCACCTTGAACGCCCGGGCAACGTAATTGTCGACAGGAAGCCCGATGACGAAATGCGCGCCGCACTGGCCTCCTGGGCCGCCGCGGCCACGCGCAACGGCAATCACTTCTGGGGACAGATCAGTCACGCGGGGCGGCAAACGCAAACCAACGTGAACAAACATCCCAAAGCGCCCAGTGCAGTAAAGCTTGGATTGCCCGGCGGGCAGTTCGGCGAACCTGTACCGTTGACCACCGAGGAGATCCAAGAGATCGTGAAACGCTTCGGGGTATGTGCCTCTGTGTGTAAGGAGGCCGGTTTTACTGGTGTGCAAGTGCATGCCGCACACGGCTATTTGCTGTCGCAGTTTCTGAGCCCCCGCAGTAACCAACGGACTGATGCCTATGGCGGTTCGCTTGAGAATCGTGCGAGAGCACTATTGGAGTGTGTCGCGTCTGTGCGCAGCGCGGTGGGGCCTGACTTTCCGGTGGCAGTAAAGCTCAATAGCGCCGACTTCCAAAAAGGTGGTTTCGCCTTTGAGGATAGTCTGCAGGTGGCCGAGTGGTTGGAACAGGCCAGTGTCGATCTGATTGAGATTTCAGGTGGCACTTACGAGCAACCCAAGCTGCTGGGTGTTGAGGGCATGGAAGAAGTCGAGGAGCAAAATGTGCGTCACTCGACCAAAATGCGCGAGGCATACTTCGTTGATTTCGCACTGGCTATGCAGGAGAAGGTTTCAATTCCATTAATGGTGACAGGCGGCTTCCGACAGCGTGAGGTAATGGAGCAGGCTGTCGAAAGTGGCGGGGCTGACCTGATTGGCCTGGGGCGGCCCATGTGTGTGATGACGGACGCGCCGAAGCAGTTGCTAGGCGGGCTTGACGCGCTGCCGCGCTACGAGAGCGAGTTGGCGTTTTTTCCGCCATGGCTGAGCTGGCTCAATGCGATTAAACCATTGCGCGCAATGGCCACCTTCGGTGTGCAGTTCTGGTTCTACGCGCAGCTTGATGAACTGGGGACACAGGGTAGAGCAATACCCGGTCTGAGTCCGTTTGCGGCTACGCGCCGTATCATGGGCCTACAGAAGGCGTGGTTAGCCAAACGCTAAACCTGGTAAGGCTTTGGTCCTAGCAGAGCTTGCGAAATGCCAATGGCGTAAATCCTGTCCAGGACTTGAAAGCGCGAATAAAGGCGCTCGTTTCCGAAAAGTCGAGTGTCTGTGCGATAGTCTCAATGCTGTCGGAGCGCGTGTTCAGATAGTCTACGGCCAGGTCTCTTCGAATCTGCATTTTCAGTGCCTGAAATGTTAACCCCTCTTTCTTGAGAGATCGCCTGAACGTCTGTGGATGCAGGTCAAACTGCGCAGCCGCCTCATCAATGGATGGCATCGTCTGGGTTTCACGCAGCCGCCGTTCCAGCCAGGCTCTTAGTTGCGCAGACAGTGTGCGCGCAGCGATGGTCTGCGATAACAGGGTCAGTGGCATGGCTTGCAGAAATTGGTTCAATTGCTTGAGATTCTTGACTACTGGCAGAGTCATTGAGGTTTCGGAGAACGTCAGCGCGACATATTTTTGCCCAAAGTGCACGGGGGCATTGTAGAACATTGGGCGGTAAGCACCGGCATACTCAGGAGCGGGGTAGTCCAGGTCAACGCGCAGCACCGGTATTGGCTCGTCCGCCATCCAGCACAGCGTGCGATGATGGTTGAGCAGGATGTGTTCGATGGCATAGCTATTGCGGATACGCGCGCCTGGCCTGCGTATCAACCTGTATTGCCGAGTATCTCGCCCCGCGACAACCTGGAACACAAGGCCCGAATCCATCAGGTTGGAAAATTCCGCCAACAAACCCATCGCGCGTTCTACGGTGGAGCCGTTCAATGCGCTGTAACAGGCATGTTTGAATGACCCGCAACGAGACGGACGATCCAGTAAGCCGTAACTTTCATCGTCCATTAACTCCATTAGCGCCAGGCTCAGGTCAGACAGTTGGCGAAACGTGATGCGAGAGCGCTTTTCCTCCAGCACGGATGGCGCTATGCCGCAATCAGAAAGAATGCGATCCAGGTTATAGCCCTGGTCGCGCGCGCCTTCGAGCATCTTGACCACGAAGGGGCTGGGAATGGTTGAAGAATCCATGAGTCCACTGAATCGTACCAAAGGGCTTGTATTCTAATGTCAATTTTTGCTGGATGCACTGTCATTGTGTGGGTCACTGCAAAACCCCAACATTCGCAGGGTCCGGTCTTTCCGGTCGAGTATGCGTGAACTTGTACAAGCGCAGTGCTTTCAATCGATATGAGGAAACCTTATGGGCCCGTTGGCAGGTGTAAAAGTTCTTGAACTGGCAGGCATTGGACCGGGCCCATTGGCAGGTATGTTGCTGGCCGATCTCGGGGCGGAGGTTATTTCTATCGAACGCGGGGCTGCGCCTGGCGGTAAGCCGATGCCCGACTGCAGTCGCCGAGGTAAACGCTCTATTGCCCTCAACCTCAAAAGCGAAGAGGGTGTGGAAACGCTGCTGAAGATGGTCGAAAAGGCCGATATTATTTTTGAAGGTTTCAGACCGGGTGTCGCAGAAAAGTTGGGCATAGGTCCCGATGATTGTCTGGCCCGTAACACCCGCATTATTTACGGGCGAATGACCGGGTGGGGTCAAACCGGGCCTCTTTCTCAGGCCGCCGGTCACGATATCAATTACATATCGTTAACTGGCGCGCTGCACGCGATGGGCAGGGCTGATGAGAAACCCGTTCCCCCTCTCAACCTTGTGGGAGACTACGGCGGCGGAACAATGTTTCTCGTCATGGGATTGCTGGCGGCACTCTATGAAGTACGCGACTCAGGGCAGGGGCAGGTGGTGGATGCCGCGATGACAGATGGCTCTGCGATTTTAATGGCGATGTTCAACTCATTACATGCCATGGGTATGTGGAGCACCAAGCGCGGCGTCAACCTGCTGGATTCCGGGGCGCATTTTTATGACACCTACGAGACCAGTGATGGCAAGTACGTTTCTATTGGATCTATTGAGCCTCAGTTCTATGCATTGCTGATGGAAAAGGCACAGCTCGATCCGGCAATTTTTGGCGAGCAGAATAATCAGTCGCTCTGGCCAGAGCTAAGTGACAAGCTGACGATCATATTCAAGTCCAAGACCCAGGCGCAGTGGTGTGAGCTGATGGAGGGCACAGATGTTTGTTTTGCTCCGGTATTGGACTTCATCGAGGCACAGCAGCATCCACATAATGTGGAGCGAGAGACGTACATAGAGGTGGACGGCATGGTGCAACCCGCACCCGCCCCGCGTTTTAGTCGTACTGCCTCAGAAGTACAGTTTGGTTCACGCGTGGCCGGCACTGATACAGAGCAAGTGCTCTCAGATTGGGGTATTGCCTAGCTCGCCATTGTCATGAGCGAGGCGTTGCCGCCAGCTGCCGTGGTATCGATGCTCACGGTTTTCTCCAGCAAGGTCTGGCGCAGTAGGGCCTGCGGCGACACGCAGGTGATCAACGGTACCAGTGGCCCATCACGCTCCGCGAGTCGTCTTGCAACATCGTGCAGGTAAGCACTGCGGGCGTGTACCATCGCACCATTGACGTGTTGTGATGACAGCGCGTCGCTCGCGGCCGATAAAGGCGCCACGCTGGCACAGTGCTTGGGTAAACCGGCGTCCAGCAGCACCGAAATGATGCCCTGCCATTCACCCAGCAGTTCCTCTTCTGCAAATGCTGCCACGACATTACCGCCGGCCAGCGCAGACAGCATGGCCAGCAGGTACTCGCCGGCATGGTCGCGATTGTCCAGAACCAGTAGCAACTGACCGCGGGCTTCCAGCAGCAACTGATTACTCTCCCCGGTTGGCCCCGGGAGCTGAAGCGGCTGTTCCAGAACGTCTCGAGCGTACAGCAACTGGCTGCGCGCAGCGGCCAGAGTTTCCTCCAGTATGGCGCCATGCTCATCCGCCGGTCGCTGCGAATAGCGCGCAATGAACTGCCGCAGTGCTGACAGACGATCGTTCAACGAGCGCTGCTTCCAGGCTTTCTGGGCAGCGGGTGCACTTTGCAACGTCTCCAGTGTTGAGGAATCGCCAGCGCAAGGCAGTGGTAGCTGGCCATCTGCATTCTCCGCTTCCGCCCCGGTGGTTACGAGTCGGCCGAGATATTGCGGACCACCCGCTTTCGGGCCGGTGCCCGAAAGACCACGACCACCGAACGGCTGGACGCCAACGATAGCGCCGATCATGTTGCGATTGATGTAGATATTGCCTGCTTGAACCCGCTCTGCGACGTGCGCGGTGATGTCCTCGATGCGACTGTGGATACCAAACGTAAGTCCATAACCCGTTTCGTTGATCTGGTCGATTATCTGGTCCAATGCATCGGCGCGGTAGCGGATAACGTGTACGACGGGTCCAAAAACCTCGCGTTCCAGCAGCGACAGATTACTGATCTCATAGAGTCTTGGGGCAAAGAAGGTATGCCCTTGGCCAGACGGCGCATCACACTGGTATAGCAGGCGCCCACTGTTGCTCATGAACTGCGCATGAGCCTGTAGTCTGGCCAGCGCCTGCGCGTCGATGACCGGTCCGATATCGGTGCTCAACAGTGACGGGTCGCCAATGGTGAGTTCCTGCATCGCCCCGGCAATCATATCGATGACCTTGTCGGCAATGTCTTCTTGCAGAAACAACACCCGTAACGCGCTGCAGCGTTGCCCCGCGCTCTGAAATCCCGATGTGATCACGTCGTCGACCACCTGTTCGGGGAGGGCGGTTGAGTCAACCAGCATACAATTCTGGCCGCCGGTTTCGGCGATCAGCGGTACCGGCGCGTCTGAACGTTTTGCCAGCGTTTTAGCAATCACAGCTCCGGTCTCTGTAGAGCCGGTAAACATCACGGCTTTGATGCGAGTATCAGGCACCAGGTGCTTACCCACATCGGGTCCTCTGGCAACAATGGGTACCACTACGTTAGCGGGAAAACCGCAGTCCTGCATAATGTCCAGCGTGCGCCGGGCTATCAGACTGGTCTGCTCGGCGGGCTTGGCGATCACGGTATTGCCAACAGCCAATGCCGCGGCGATCTGACCCAGGAAAATCGCTAACGGGAAGTTCCACGGACTAATGCAGAGAATGACACCGCGTGGGCGCAGCCCCTGTTCTTCGAATTTCTGCTCCACTGCCTGAAGTGCGTAGTAGCGGCAGAAGTCTACCGCTTCGCGGATTTCCGCGACGCTGTCTGGAATCGTTTTACCTGCCTCTTTACAGCACAGTGT
>CALINF010000178.1 GCA_938045215.1 uncultured Halieaceae bacterium
GTACAGACACTGATCACGGTGAGATTCTGGGTATTCCCACAGGCAATCAGACTCGCGGTCACCGTTTTCACAGCTCAGGGCTTATCACCCTTGCCGCCCCAGAGCAGTATCGGGATGCATTGATCAATGCAAAGGTTGTCGCCTCGTTCGAACAACGTCAGGCCATGATTCGCGACCAGATTGAGGTAGAAGCCAGTGCACTTGGCGCTACGGCGGTGATCGACTCCGATTTGCTGGATGAAGTGACGGGATTAGTTGAGTGGCCTGTCGCCCTGACTGGCGCATTTGAAGAGCGTTTCCTCGAGGTACCCTCGGAAGCGTTGATCTCTTCCATGAAAGAGCACCAGAAGTATTTCCACCTGATAACCACCGATGGTGCACTGCTACCGAACTTTATCACCATCAGTAACATAGAAAGTACAGACCCCATCCAGGTAATCAGTGGCAATGAGCGGGTTATCAGGCCACGCCTGTCTGATGCCGCATTCTTTTATGAAACTGACTTAAAAACACCGCTCTCGAAGCGGCTGGATCAATTGGACCGGATCGTGTTCCAAAAGCAACTTGGGACGGTAGGGGACAAGAGCAAACGCGTTGCTGCTTTGGCCGGCGAACTGGCCAGCAGCGTCGGTGCCAACGCGCTATTGGCGCAGAGGGCGGGCGAGCTTTGCAAAGCAGATCTTGTCACCGACATGGTGCTGGAGTTTTCCGATATGCAGGGCATCGCCGGCGCCTATTACGCTCGCCATGATGGAGAGGATGATGCGGTTGCCGAGGCTCTTGAGCAGCAATACTGGCCACGCTTTGCGGGCGATCGATTACCGCATAACCCGGTAGCCCTGTGTCTGGGCCTGGCGGATCGACTGGACACACTGGTTGGTATTTTCGGGATTGGCCAAGCGCCAACGGGATCAAAAGATCCGTTTGCGTTGCGTCGTGCCTCGCTGGCTGTACTTCGCATCATCGTTGAAAATGGCATCGAGCTGGATTTGCGCGAGGCCATTGCCCTGGCGCAGGCGCAATACGCAGGAGGCGTTATTGCGCAAGGCACCGATGTCGCCGTCTTTGACTATATGATCGAGCGCTTCCGCGCCTGGTTCGAAGACGAGGGCATCGCAGTCGAAACATTCAAGGCCGTGAGCGCGTTGGAGCTGAGCCAACCACTGGATATTCAGCGTAGAGTACATGCCGTGAACGCATTTACAGCACTGCCTGAAGCAGCCGCTTTGGCTGCGGCAAATAAGCGTGTCTCCAACATTCTCAGTAAAGTTGAAGGCGAAACGCCCTCGACTGTAGTAAGCACTGACTTACTTGAACAGGCAGAGGAAATAGACCTACATGAGCAACTACTGCTCGCAGCCGCCGCTGTTGAAACCGCACTGAAAGCGGATCAATACGCGCAAGCGCTGGCGAGCCTGGCGGCTCTTCGGGAACCTGTTGATGCCTTCTTCGACGGTGTGATGGTCAACGCGGAGGATCCCGGTCTAAGAGCCAATCGCCTGAGTCTGCTCAAGTCCATGCGCGACCTGTTCATGCAAGTAGCCGATATCTCACAGTTGGCTACTACCCGGTGATGGCATGCTAGTCATTCTCGATCGCGATGGTGTGATCAACCAGGACAGCGATAACTACATTCGCTGTCTCGATGACTGGCATCCAATCGAGGGCAGCATCTCCGCGATTGCAGACCTCTCCAAAGCGGGACATCGCATCGCGATTGCCACGAATCAGAGTGGCCTCTCTCGAGGCTATTTCACACTGGATGACCTGGAACGGATACACGCAAAGCTGTGCGACCTGGTTGAAGCCAAGGGAGGGCAGATCGCAGGTATATTCTACTGTCCTCATCTGCCCGAGGAAGGCTGCCACTGTCGCAAGCCGGCCACCGGTTTACTGGACGCCATTGCCCGGGAACTGAACGAGCCATTGGCGGGCAATCCTTTCATCGGGGACAGCCTCAAGGACCTGCAGGCGGCAGAGCGGTCAGGCTGCCTGCCTGTTCTGGTCAGGACCGGCAAGGGCAGCAGCACTTTTGATGCATTGCAAACTGGAACCCATGAGCTGGCGCACGCAGAGGCGGTGAGGGTGTTTCCCAATCTGCGCGCTGCTGCTGACGCGCTGCTGGCGGAGCTTTAACCTAGCACCGGCAAGCGCATCGTGCACGATATGGCGACACATTCAGGCCTTGCTCACTAACAAGGCTCCGCCTATTGCCGCGATTGCTTTACACTTAACCTATGAACCACCCTGTCATTCAATTCTATCTACAGTATCCCGGCGAAATCGCACTGGCTGCTGCGCTATCACTGTGCGTGGGCATTGCCATTGGCGCGAGCTTGCGCCTGCGCACCATCGGACGATTGCAGCAAAGTATTGAAGCCCGCGACGCCGATATCATCAGGCTATCCGAATCAGTAGACCTACTCACCCACGACAAGACGACGCTCGCCGAGCACAACCAGGCACAGGCCATCTCGGCAGCTACTGCGGAGGCCGAGTTAAAGGCCGCTCAGCGGGAGTTGCTATCTGGCAAGACAGCAATGAACGAGTTAACCGCTGAGCTTGGGGTGCTGACCCAACGGTTTCACGAATTACAAAACCGACACACCGAAATGCAGACCCAACTGCAGGAACGCGAGCAACAACACGTTCAGCAGATTGCTCTGCTCAATGAGAATCGGGAGGTCCTGAAGCGCGAATTTGAAAATCTGGCGAACCAGATCTTTGAAAGCAAAGGGAAGAGTTTTACGACCACCAGCAAGGATTCAATAGAAGCATTACTCAAGCCCTTTCGCGACCAGATTACAAGCTTCCAGAGCCGCATTAATGAAGTACACACAGAGTCAGTTAAAGGGTCAACGGCACTGGAAGCCGAGATTAAGAAGGTGCTGGAGGTTGGGCTGCAGATGAATGATCAGGCCTCCAATCTCACTCACGCCCTCAAAGGCGACAAAAAAACGGCGGGCAATTGGGGCGAAGCGCAACTGGAGCGCACATTGCAGCTGGCAGGCCTGCAAACTGGCGACCACTACGACGCCCAATCGAGCTTCAATGATGAGTCGGGGAAGCGCAAGCTACCGGACTTCGTGATCAAGCTCCCCGACGGCAAACATCTGGTTATCGACAGCAAGGTCTCACTTGTCGACTACGACCGAGCCATCTCCGCGGACACCGATGAGTTGCAAACCGAAGCGCTCACCGCTCACGCCAGAGCCGTGCGAAATCACATAGATGACCTGGCACGAAAAGATTACGCCAACTTACCTGGCATAGGCAGCCCCGACTTCGTGTTGATGTTTATGCCGATTGAACCGGCCTACATAGAGGCCATGAAACACAATCGCGATCTGTTCAACTACGGCTACCAGAAGGGTGTGGTTATGGTTTCTCACACCACATTAATGCCGATATTACGAACGGTGGCCAATCTCTGGATGGTCGAGAAAAGCAATACAGAAGCCAAGGAGATCAGCAGCAGGGCAGGGGACATCTACAATCAGGTCTGTACCGTTGCCGAGAGACTGCATCGTCTGGGCAATACGCTCAAAGCGGCCAGTAATCACTACAATGAGACTGTTACGGGCCTCATTGGTAAGCAGGGACTACACGGCAAGGTTGAACGTTTCCAGCAGCTGTCGGCCAAGGCGAGCAAGGACATGCCCAAGTTAGAGCCCATACACACTGATATCGAGAATGATCGCATCGCGCTTATCGTGGACAACGATTCCACGCCGTCCTCTCTTCCCGACTAAGTTCTCTTCTTCGAGCTGTTTCGCGACTGGAAAAACTCTCCACATACATCGCACAGATTCCATCTTCTGGACTTTTCTGCAGCTTTTCCTTGTCGCCTGTGGGGTTCATTTGCCAAGCTAATGATCGATAGAGAAGTCCACTCAAGGCAAGCCCATGACAGATCTTCAACTCACACAAATCGCGCTCGTAGGGGCACGTATTACAGACTTCAGCAACTTTGGTTACACCAATAGAAACGCGATGACCATGCGGCGAGTAGCGCCCGAGCTGGAGCCTGGAGATGCAGATATTAGTGATGCGTCCGACAGCGCTTCCTGTTTTAAAAACAGGCTGCCGGTATGGGTGCACAATATTATCAACGACCCGGAGTTTCCGTCGCGCGAAGAACTCATGATGCCTTTGCGGCGATTTGAAGGTGAGCTGATTGACAGCAGAGACAATGAGGTAGTGTCGACGGTGCTAGCACACGGATTCAGAAATCAGAGCTTTGATCCGCTCAACCTTCCCGTCACCATGCCGCTTAGCCAACGCTGCGCAATGGTGGCACATATCGATGTATGGGAGTCAGCCTTTCGCCAACTGGAAAGGGACCTGTCTGAGATTATGACGAAACACTATGATCAAATTTCCAACTGGTGTGAGCGAGCACGTCAGGACGATCACGTCTGCATTGAGTAGCACTTGTGGACTATCCCCGACATTTGCCGCGCATACCGGTACTGATTGGATGACTTATCGAATAATCTCGTCTTCGCCTGCAGTACGCAGACCCGGATTGGTAACAACCCGCACGGTGCGTTGGCACGTGTCCAGCCAGGGTATGCTGGTGTCTGTCCTTAGAGCGCGGACATAGCCTCTATCGGTCAAGCAGGCAATGCTGGTCTTGTTGACAGTCCAGTCACCTTCTGAGGTCCGTGGCTTGCGATTGCAATAAAACCAGATACCCCGCTTATCCTGCATGACATATTTCGCTTCCTGAGGTAGGTACACTTTCTTGCCTCCAATAACTGCAAATACTTCCAGATCGACAGTTGGGCTGGTGTCGAAGTTTGCCGTCGGTGTAATAGTTAACATGCTGATCCCTTCCCTGTCTGTTTTGCTGATGTTTCCGCATTTGATCTACAGCAAGAGCATGCCCTGTGTGGGCGCGCACCTGCTTTTGCTGCGGTACGCCCCATTTATAGAAATGTGAAGCAGATCACACAATGTCATGCGAGTGATGATTTGGACTGATTTTTGAGCAGGGCAGGAAAAGGCACCAAAATTTATCATCCGATGGAGAATCGGGCGAAATTTAGCGTTCTATGCGACCAGATTTTTACGCGCCGATAGGCGCAGTTATGAAGGAATCAACTCAAGCTGTGGACGAGTTGACGTTATGTCTCGCAGGAGTTGCCACTCTCCCTGGCTGGCCTGAGCTGGAATATCCGCAGCTTCTTCAACACTGCGCATCAACATATGTAGCGATAATGAGGCTCTGCCGTCGACAGTTCCAGCGTGCTGCATCAGGCTGCTAAAACCATCTTCGCAGATACAGTCCAACAGCATCGCATTGGTCAGATAGTCTCTAATTATCTGCCGATGAATCTGATCCTGAAGGTAGTCCTGATAACCAGCGTCACCAAAGACGGATTTGAGGCTATCAAATTCAGTCGTTGTAAGGGGCCTTCCCGCAAAGGGCGTCTCCGGGCCGAATGCCGTCTCTATATCTCGTACGATCTCATCAATCTGAACTTGTTCCACAACGCTCTCCGCTAGTGTTTATTGCGTGGATTGAAGTTGGTGCTGCATCATCGCAAGATCGGGAACCTGCACTAACCGTTCATGCAGGCGGAATGCCGTTACCGCATGTTCATGCGCCTCATCCTGCGCATCAACGACGGCTTCACGCCGGATATCCTTGATAGTCAGTCCTTCACCACGCAGCGCCACACCCCAGTACTCCAGCTCCGCACCCTCCAGACCCAACAGTACTGCAACAAGACCGCTGCCTGATTCCTCCCGCCAGCGGGCTCCTGTGCCCAGCCCGGGATCAAACACGGGTAGGCTCTTTCCACGCCACATCAATTGCTCGGGCGGTTCCGAACTCATTGCATCTGCTGCAACAATCTCCGCTACGGCATTTTGGGAAACCGCCCAGGTCTCACCCTTACCGCAGGGTAGGAAGATGCACCACTGTCGTTCATTAATGCTCATCCAACACCTCAGTTTAGCTGCAGGTCATGCCCAGTCAGCGCATTTATCCTCTGCACCAGCAGCGGGAAATTAAATGGCTTACCCATGAAGTCATTACATCCCGCTTCTTCTGCCAACCGACGGTGCTTTGCACCCGTTCTTGATGTCACCATAATAACGGGAATGTGACTGAGGCTTGGGGACTTGCGAACCTCCCGCAACATCTGGATGCCGTCTTTCACCGGCATTTCAATATCCAGAAGAATCACATCAGGCAACCTGTGGCTATCGTTCAACAGATCAATCGCAATCAAACCATTCTCAGCGGTCAGGGTCTCGACTCCGAGCTTTTCTAACAGGCTGGTAGCAACCATACGCTGAGTTCTCGAGTCATCGACAACCATTACCAGCATTCTCTCTCGAGCCTCGACGGCGACGGAAAGAGCCGACTGCGGCTCATCTCCCATTGATTCCACCAATGAATTCAGATCAAGGGCAACGATAGCCTGACCATCTGCTGTCGTTGTACCACCGGCAAGACCGGGAACCGATGCAAACTGCGCACCCAGGCCCCGAATAACCAACTCCAGTGCCTGTTTCACATCATCAACTGCGATCGCCATGGTACGTCGATCACTTCCAGCAATAATCACGGGTACTGTTGCACCCCAGGCACTGCGCTCGGGCAGACTTTCGCCACTGCACAAAGTGGCGAGATAAGTAGGCTCGCATTCGAGACCGAACAGGGTCAGCATCGACTTCTGCGCCACCGCCTCAAAGAAATCCTCTACGGGGATATGCTCAATTGCGATCAACCCGTCCAGGGGTATCGCATAGGACTGCGTTGTAGCGCTCACCAGCAACGCACCGTTCACAGTCAGGTTGGCGGGAATGCGTATGTCAAATGTAGTTCCCTCACCAAGCACAGACGAAATACTGATATCACCTCCGAGCTGCTGAATTTCCGACATCACTATATCCATGCCAACACCGCGGCCGGAAATCTCGCTTACTTTGCTCGCGGTTGAAAACCCTTTGTGAAATATCAGCTTGAGTGCCTCCTCATCAGAGAGCGCATCTACGTCTGTATCCAGTCCTCGCTTGACCGCAGCTTCGCGCAGAGCATCAGGGTCCATCCCACGACCGTCATCAGCCAGGGTAATGACATAGTCACTACCATCCTTGCGTACATCAATTGTGATCTGACCGTTCCCTGGCTTGCCTGCTCGAGCCCGCTGCTCCGCTGATTCAATACCGTGATCCAGCGCATTGCGGACCATATGCTCCAGAATAACCTGGCAGCGAGCATGACTGTCGCGATCCAGCGATCCTATTTCCTGCAGCACACGAAAAGTAACAGACTTACCCAAATCAGCGCTTGCCGAGCGAATTATCCGACGCAGGCTTGGCATCAAGCGCGATACCGGTATCACGCGCGCAGCTTGTATTGATCCCCGCAAAGACGTGATAGCCGAGGCTTGCTGTTTAAGCAGTGCTTCTACCAATATGTTCTGCCGATTGGTCTGTGCGATCAACTCGCTGAGATCCTCCACGCCCTCGCGTAATAAGTTAGCGGCTTCCTGGATCTCTGAATACTGGTCCATCTCCAGTGCATCCAGCTCGGACGTTTGAGTGCGACCTTGAGCGGTGACACTTAGCAATGCCTTGTCGGCGATCTGGTTAACATTTGCACGTACCGAGGAAAGACGTGCCTGCAGCTCCGACGTTGCCAATTTTGAGCGAACCGTACTTTGTGAAGATCGCACACCCAGCTGCTGTGCCTGGTTGGTAAGGTTCATCAGATGATCTATCGCATCCGCCGTCATTCGAATCGTCTGCTGATTCGCTAGTGCCTTAACCCCTTCGCCTGCTGATGCAACAGGTTTGGTATTGAGTACGAAATTCTGCGGCACTTCAGGAGTGGTAGGCACAGCCACCTCCACCCGCGAAGAATCAATCTCCGCCGCTGCCACTTGATCGTGCGCGGGTATCTCCTGCAAAGGCTGGGTAGTTAGACTATCGGCGGGCTCAGGGGGAGCGATTGTCGGACCAGGCAACTCTGAACCGACATCTTCTCGAGTAGCTTCGATGGTTTCGAAACCTGCAACTGCAGCGTTAAGCCATGCACTGACAATCCGCAGATAATGATCCTGAGTGCCGACAACGGGCATTTCCAATTGCTCTAACAACGTCTCGAAGTTGTGGATCAAAGTGCCGTATCGCTGAAGGCCCACGCTTTTTGCAATGCCCTTTAAAGTATGCAGAGTGCGCAGTACTGTGTCTGGCAATCCATTGCCGTCATAGTTTTTCTCCCACTGCGCGATACCATCCTCGAGCTTTTCCAGCTCGGTTGCAGCCTCTTCGATGAACGCCGCGAGAAACTCCTCAACTATCTCACCGCTACTCGCAGAGGCAAGACTGAAGTCTATGTCGTCGGGCACACACCAATAGGCGTCTTCTACCGAATCGAGGCTCTGTATTGGCACTGCTGCCTGCTGCTCGATGGGCTTGAAGACAGTGGCCGTCGATCCCTCACTGGGTAACTCGTCTGCATCCGCAAGCGCTTCCGGAGAAATACCGCAGGTATCTTCTGACACCACTTCACCCAGGGACAAGCTGGCAAATAATGCATCCTCATCAGTGTCTGTCGTGCTATAGCCCTCGGTGAATGCGATGTCCTCCAGATCCCCACCAAATATATCTTCCGTAGCTCCTTGCTCAGTATGCATCAACATCGGCTCTACTGACGTCTTATCGAATTGGTCAGTCGGGATAGTCCTCATAGCAACTGCAATATCGGAGAGACCAATAGCCGTATCAAAATCCTGATCATTTGCAGAATCCGCTATTGGAAAATCTACGATATCGGAGTCATCAACCGTCGGCTGTCTGCTTAGAATGTCGGGCTGGTCATAAGACTGACCATGCGCAGCGCCACTTCCTTCGCCGTCGCTCCAGTACACAAGCTCTTCGGCATAGAAGGTGTTCTGCTCGTGGGGGTTGTCGCCATCGTCACCTTGGATAAAGAGATCATTGCAGCACTGCCCGGTTCGCTTGTGCACAAGCCTGACCTTGATTGCGTCGATCTCCAGCTGACCCAGACGCTCCAGCTCACAAGGCAACTCAATACCCAGTGAGGTGATGGCCACATACCCATCGTTCTCTACCGCGAGGGCCTCGTCGTCAGACGCTGCAATAATCAATTGTGCGTCAACACTATCAGCAGGCGCATGCGTCCGCTTAAGCTCCAATGCTATTGCGCTGGTCAGCGCAGACATCAGCGGCTCAAGAACCTCTGTGATAGAAGCTACAGATATAGAGTTGCCGGTGTCGAATTGTGCAAAATCCTCGTGGTATTCGGTTTCGTCGAACATCGTGGAATCCATTGAGGCACGGCCTTCACCCTGAGCAACAAACAACGCATCGTTGCTATCTATATCACTATCAGTGAACTTCAATCCTTCAATGTCTTCAGGAAGAGGATTCGCTTTCTCCTCGTAATTGTTTGACGACCCTTCATCGAAATCAAGATCAAAGATCTCCTCCATCTTCTCTACTGAGAGATTGAGGTCATCCTGTTTATGCTGCGATTCCTGCTCGTTATCAAGGGCGCTCGCCATTGCATCAAGAGATGCATCGCTCCCTTCGAACTCAAGCTCAAAGAAGCCGTCTGACGAATCGAGTGTCTCGCTCTCGTTCTCGTTCTCGTGGGAAGGTAATGCAAGAGACAGTGTCGGCGCGTCAGCTTGCTCGTCCAAGCTCTGCAGCTGCCCTGTCGATGTGACACCTTCTACCGTAAATTCTGTATCTACGACGCTTTCAATCTGGTCGGGCTGCGTTTCAGGCTCCAGGTTAATCGAGCGTGCGCTATGTTGATCCACTCGCTCCTCATCAACGACATCCACGCTGACGTGAGCAACCAATTGCTCATCTGCAACAGCCGGAGACTCTTTACTCACGCTCGCCTGGTCTACCAGTTCAGAAGGCGATGCTAGTGACTCCGCTTTACTAATGCGTTGTATCACGAGCGGCTTCTCACCCATGTCATCCTGTTCAATCAACCCTAAGAGATCGGCACCTTCATCGAGGCTGATGCTCGAGTTGACCGCTGTATTATCGTTACCGGGCTTAACGCGGGCGATCGGCAAAGGAACAGACTGGAAACCGGTGTTCTGGCCTGCGAGGGACTGGTCCGGCTCTACACGCTTACTATAGATGTCACTGGAGTCACCGACTGAACCTATAACAATTTCTTCTTCAACGAATGAATCCAGAGAATCAAACTCGGAATCACCCCGCGCCATAGGCCGAGAAGCCATCTCTAATTCTGTCTCTGACAGGCTGGTATCAAAACTCTCTTCCGACAAAGCAAAGAGAGTGTCCTTGGGCTCTTCATAGTCTTCATCCAGGAGCCAGTCCAGCGATTCGTCCTCTGAGCTCTCCGCAGATGACAGCAGATCATCGTCGTTAATCGTATTTTCAGTGAGCATGGCTTCTCTCCCTAGCTAAATGACATCCGTTCCTTGAGCGACTCAATAACTGATTGGCAACGTTGTGCTGTTATTATTGGCCACCGACGCAGAGACCGCGTCCGTGTCTTCCAGCTGCGGCAATTCCTCAGCCAGATCCGTGCCTGACAATTTGACGGCCCGGAAGCAACGATTCGTTAATTCACGGGCAAGACTGACATTTAGGCCATCCGCTACACGATAGGAATTCACGAGTTCTGGTAGAGCGCCGACAACATCATGCAGTAGTGACTTCAACCCGGCATCGATGATCAGATCACCATCAAGAACACGATCGAGTAGATCCTGTGCTGCCCAACCCAGCTCTCCCAGAATATTGGCGCCAACAGCGCGCCCGTTCCCTTTGAACGTGTGAAAATGCCGGCGCATCGTCTTGAGATCCTCGCCAGACTCCGGGTTCTGCTCCCATGCCGAGATCAGTCGGCCGAGATCTTCAACAATTTCTTCTGACTCCTCGATAAAAATCTCGCGAAACGCCGCGGGTATCTCGCTGTCCTGAACATACTGTTGTGCATCAACAGCGGTCGGCTCAGCTACGTCAGCGCCTACGGATAAGCTACTGGCGAAGCCTTCGAGCTTGCCGGCGCGCTGTTCAGCTACGGTCAGCATATGCTCCGTTTCATCCAGGGGGTCGAGAATAGAGCGCTGAAGATGTAGTTCGAGCTGCGCAAACGCTTCGGCGAAGCAACGAAACGCATCATCTTCTCTGATATTGCCCGCCTTGCTTGCCGCCACGAGCCACTCACGACACTGTTGTATAACGATGCTTTCGCGCGCCATTCCTGCAAATTCCAAGGCGCCGGAGATCTCTGAGAGTAACTGCAAAGACAGACGAATCGCCTGCCGCTCCGGAGTTGACTCCAATTGCTCCATAAAATCCTGAGCCAGAGCAAACAATAAGTCTATATCTGCAGCCCCTTGATCGGCATCGTGCACAGCCTTGCGCAAAGCCTCATGCCCCGAGTCTGTCTTGTTAAGGTAGCGATGTAAGGCAAACGTGAGTTGCATCGTTGCATCAGTGCTAGCGGGCTTATTTTTGAGCGCATTAGCCAACACTTTGCGGCGCAGTATTAGGTGCAAATAGCTCTCAACGAGAGACATCTGGGAAAACGTTGCAGTCACTACGCTCTCTCGAAGTTCAAATTCACGACTGGAGAAAGAGCTGCTCAGGCCGTGCTCCAGCTTGTATTCGACATCCAGCTTCACGTCGACTACTGCGCGCACCAGCTCGTTGGTTACTCGCTCTGCTCGGTCGCTTTGTACGCTATTGTCAGCCTGCAAGAATGATTTGAGCTTGCTGTGAGCGTCCATCAGCGAGTCCGCATGCCCAACCTGGCCGGCAGCAAACAGCCTAAGGTGTGCATTCTCGAGATAGTCGAGCAGGGCACATTGCTCCAGACGGCTCTCTTCCGGATGCAGTTCGGCGAGATCACAACTGTTGATGAAGTCGACCGCCTTGTTCAGATTATCGAGAGCGCCACTCAGCGCCGTTACCAATGCGTCGAGATGGATCAAGCCCTGGCTGTACGTCTCGAGTGTGTCATCAGTAATGTCAAACGTAGTTCGGATATTACTGATATGTACTGGCTTGGCGTGACATGACGCAATGTAGTACAACATCTGCTGCAGGTTGCTTTCGTAGTCGACGCCAGGGTCAATTTGAGCGCCATTCTCTCTTGCGTATTTGATCATGAAGGCGCCGGTTTTAAACAACTGGGCAATACATTCATCAGGAACAATAATCCCGCCTGCGATGCCTTCACAGATACCCACCAGCGTAAACCAGAAACGCTCAGCGTCTGTGCCCTGAAACAGGGTCTGCATCTTCCTGGAGATACGCGCGACCGTCTTCATGCTTTCACCAACATTACGTTTGCGCAAAGCAGATTTCGCCATCTCAAGATACAGTGCCAGCATCATGTTGGCGCGTGCACGAATTTCTTCATCCTGCGCCACCGAAGCGCCTTCTGTGATTCCCGCACCTTCTTGTATATCCATATAGAAGAAAAAGGCTTGTGGACGAGGTCGCTCGCCCATCCAGCGACGAAGATCGTTGACATGAGTCTCTAATCCACGACCGGTATCCTTGCGAGCACTCTGCACGTGTGAAAGATAGGCAGGGATGATTTTGAGCGCTTGCATAAGTCCACCCATCGCCAGCTTGCGGCGTTCGCCGGCAACCTTTTCCTTATAGATGGCGTTGAGTGTGCGCTCCATCTCCATCAGAAGCATCTCGCCTTTCTTGATTCCCAGAGCACGAAGCGTCGATGTTATCTGATGGACCGACCACATACTTTTTAGCAATGCTTTCTTGTCACTGGCATCCTTACTGTATTCAACCAGGGCGAGCTCAGCATGCTCCGCTTGCCTGGTGATCAGCCCGACCACCCATTTCAGGGAAACAATATCAGTCTTATTCGCCATTGCTATTTCTCCAGTTTTCAAAAGGCGTTGCCGCCTTTTCCACGGTTATGCCTGCGCAAGCAGTTGACTCAGATAGTAAGCAGCGCACTTGCTGATCGCGTGAGATGCATGCGTTCTTGGAAACGATACGTTTCATACGGAAACCTTGTGCCCCAGGTCGCTAGCCGTTTCCAGAGCTGACATTTCGGCTTCACCGTAGATCTTGGTTGCGTCCTGAATCTGCTGTAGCTCCTCCAGCTTCGCTATATCTGCAAGGTGCTGTTGACTGGCTTGTTCAATCCGGAACCGACCAAGGTTATCAGCCACTTCGTGCATGGATTTCTGGAGGCTGCTAACACCAATCTGCCCAAACTCGCCAAACTCGTTTATGTCGACATTGCGTTCGCGTATCTCGGACATGGCGGTATTAACATGCTGGGCGCTCTCCGTAGACTTACCTGCGGCCACATCCACCGAATGCACAATCTCACTTATCGCTGTCGAGTCTTCATTAATTTCTTGGAGAGCACCATCGAGACGGTCAATCAGCTCCAGTATGGTAACAACGGTGCCAACAGTGTTTTCCATACTGTTCAGATTGTCGGCCGACATGTTCTGCAGCATACGGACCTCGGAAGTAATCTTGCGTCCTTCCTCCTCCGCTTCACGCAGAAGATCGCCTATTGCGTCTGCGATCCCAAGAAAGGGTCGGCCGTGTTCGCCTGCTTTTTCCGCTTCGATCCTTGTGTTGATTGCGACAACCGAAATCTTGGTGTTCAGCGACTGGATGTACTCCGCCGCTGTTGTAACAGACTGAATCAGCTCTCCCTGACGCTTTGCCGACTTGGAGGTTTCCTGGACGGATTCGCGCACATCAGCAGAGGCGTTGGACATATCCTGCGTAAGTTCATAGCTACGCTTGATCTGTTGCCGACTCTCCTCGGACTTCTTCGCAGCTTCGCCGGTAGCACGCTTAATCTCCGCACTAGTGCGCACCATTTCTGTAGTCGCAGCGGATGAATCGACCACCGAGCGCGTCAACTTTTTACCTTTTTCGACCAGTCCACGCATCGTTTTGCCTATCTTGTTCAGCTCTCCAACTGACACTTCAAACGGTACACAAATGCTGCGAATCAGCTCGCGTTGACTGTCAGTAGAGGCGTTGATTTCTTTGGCAATTTCAGACGTAAGCGCATTGTTTTCGGGTACATGCACCGTAAGGTTTCCTTGAGCTATCTCAACCAGTGCAGTGTTGATAGCGGCTACCCCACGTTCGGTATCGTCCATCCTTCGCCGCTGACCTCGATACATCACTATCAGAAGACCTACAACCAGAAGGACCAAAGCAACAAAGAATACTGTCGACGCTCCGCCATCCAACAACCGTGCACTGCTTTGGCGCTCTACAGCAAACATCAAGGCAGCGATTGCTTCGGTCAACTCCGGATTAGCTGTAGCGATAGTTTCGCGTGCCGCTGCGGCACGCTGCATGTCTGCGACGGCCTCGTCGAGCTGAGATACCGCCCGCGATACAACATTGAACATTTGATCAGCCGTATTAATGGAATCAAGCGCGTCTGCATTGGTCAGGCGTTGCACACCCATAGTCCGATTGCCTTCCTTGAGTGCCTCAACAATGTTTTCAAACGCTGTCACATCATTGCGAAATTCATCGGCGGCGCTCTGGATGCCTTCGCCACCCGCCAGTACTTCGGACATATTCCTAGCGATTCTTTCAATCAGCCATATCGCCTTATGCGCCGCTGCAACAGTGGTGGGAGAAACATTCATGTCGCGAAGCATGTCGACAACGGCGGTGAACTCGCTCTGTATCGGCGGAAGACTCCGCTCCAGCTCTGACGAGGTGTCATTGAACAGTGTTACAAGTGGACCCGCATTCACGAGTGACACAACACTCTCTTCAACCTTGTTCCACTTCGTTTCAAGATTGCGCACCTGCACGTCAACGCCAGTCAAACTCATGCTATCGATCAGGACATTGAATTTGCTGGTTTGCTGCTCCAGATTCTGGAAAGACTCCTTCGATCCCCGGCTGGTTTCACGAGCGGTCGCTGCAATATCTTGTGCAATAAAACTCATCTCATCAGTAGCTACCGGATATCGTGCATCCACTCCAGACTCCTGCTGAGACGTATACAGGGTAAACACAACCCCACACACGCAGGCGAGAGCTCCAACTGCTATCACGGTTGGCCAAAGAGTAAATGTGGTCCGTTTCATTGCATTAGCCATTGCTGCTTTCCTCATTTAGTTCGCGAAGCGTTATCGACGCATCGCTCAAACCGCTTTCTGCGATCAATTTTTGAATATCCAGCACTGCAAGCGACTTACCGTCCTTGTGGAAGCCGCCCAGACAATATTTGGCAATATGATCATCAATCTCGATGTCCATGGCATGATGTTGAATGGGCAGCTTCAGGTGTCTGAATACCTGGCTGAGCGTAATACCAAAGTGGGTACCTGGACGTCGTATCACCATGGTGTATTCCCGAACGAGCCCTTCGTACACATCTTTGCGCAGCAGCGCATCACCATTTACGATTGGGAGAAGGCTGCCCTGGTGAGCGGCAAGACCCATAACCCAGGGTTGTGTTCCAGGAATCACTGTCGTTGGCGGGGTTTCTATGATCTCGTCAATTTCACCCTCTCCAATCAGCACATCAATGCCCGCTACACCCAGATGCGTACCCACCCAGTGCGTAACCTGCTCCTGCGGTGCTGGAATGCTCACTGCATCATGCGCATAATTACGCTGCATAATCTCCAGAGCCTGCTGTGCCGACAAGTTCATCACTTACGCCGCTTTGTCAGCGCTGGTGTAGGTGTGTATCAACTGTCTCAGCACCGTGTCAGGCGGAATCTTGGTTACATGCGCTGTGGCGCCGCGGGCCTGGCCCTTCGCAATATCGAAAATACCGTCTGATGATGAGAGCATGATGACCGGTGTATTGCGCATGTCTTCGGAATTGCGTATCAACGTGCAGGTTTGATAGCCGTCCAGTTCTGGCATCGTTATATCCAGAAAAATCAGGTCGGGCTTGAATCTCCGCAGCAGACCCAGGGCCTTGTAGCCGTCTTCCGCGCACTCCACTTCGCACCCCATGCCCTTCAAGGTATGCGACATCATCATGCGAATCGTCTTCGCATCATCAATAACTGCAACCTTGATTCCGGCAACATCTATATCTTCGGTCTTGTCCATGTGCTTTTCCTCACTCATGTCTGCTAGACAGTCGTCATCGTTCAATCGATGGGGACAGTATTCTCATTGGAGGGATTTAGCGGCAACAAAAACCTGGAGAAAACTCAAGATAGCTGGGCAAGCGAAAACCTGGAGTTTTCTGGGGAAAGAGCTTGCCTTACCGGCAAGGCGGTCGGGTCAGGGGGTATATCTTACTCCGGTGGATAACGACGAGAGTGTCTCGTGAAGCGACGCACAGGGCGCACTTGAGGAATGTTAGTTAGTTGGTGCAAGGGGGGTGAGGCTGCATGGCAACCGGGCAATCAGTCACTGGGGAACATGAAGTTCTTAAAGGGTTCCATGTGGCCGGGCTGGAAATCGTGGGTCTCGTAGATATTGAACTTGTGCATCATAGTGAGGCAACGCTGGAAGGCCGCATCTGCCTGATAACTCGACGGTGGGATCTCATAGCGATCGGTGATTTCGGAGAAAATCATCGAGGCTATATCCCGCCTTTGCTGATCCTCCCTGTAAATTATGTGTTCTATTGGGGAGGGTACGATCGGCGAACCGTAGATCAGAAATGCCTCCCAGCGCGCCACACTCTGGCTTCCCTGCAACTGACTGGTCAAAAACTTCACCATATTGTGTAAGTCCAGGCGTGACGGGAGGACATCACGCTGCAGCCAACGTCGTATATCCGCCTCTGACCAATCGGGATTGATCACACGAATACTACTGATTCGGCCCTCCGTCTGGGAGGGCACAACACCGGCAAGGTCCCACAGCATATTGAGTCTGGCGGAGAAACCCAGACTGGTCGGCAACTTGGTTACCGTGCACAACTGGTACTCAATGGCGCTGGCATCGATAGTATTGACGTCGGCCATATCGGTGCTCGGAGATTCCACGCCTTTCCCGGATTTACTCATCATTGATCCCCGGATTTATTGGTTTCTATTGTGAGTTTGTACTCACTTATCTTTTTGTTGAAAGTAGGCTTTGAGACACCCAACAACACCGCGCAGCGGGCGATTCCATGCTCATTTTGAAGAGACAACAGTACGCTCATTAGTATCTCCTGCACGCGCTGTAGAAGTGGGTAGGGCAGGACGCCGGACTCCCTTACCCATTCACGCAACAGCCTCCGGCAGTCGAGCCATCTTACATCTTCCTCGCGTTCCCGGTTACGCTCATGAGCTCGCGCCAACCAGCGGCGTGTATTGCGCGTACTCTCACGTAGAAATCTGGCGATCAGGCGCACATCACCAGAATAACGCTGCTCAGACGCCAGCAATATGTCATCGACCAGCCAGTGACCCACCGGGAGCGGGTCATCCTGTAACAGCCGAATCACCAGCTCACCTAACGCCCAGGAAAAATCCTCTTCCAAAGTAGGGTGGTAGGAGTCGATCGCAGTTTGTTGTGTAGCACTGGCCAGATAACCGGTTTCACCGTACGCGTGGCAAGAGCGTTCGGGCGCTGCGACAGTGAGCCCCAGATCTACAGAGCGCACCCATTCACCGTCCCCCGTGCTCAAGGCGTGAATTACCCGCTCGCGAATTTCGGTGATGTTGCCGCGCCAGTGGTGGCCAAGCATCGCCTTCTCGGCATCCGGGGTGAAACCCTTCACACACGCCGCTCGATGCTGTACTTCCTGAGCCAGGATTTTTTCCGCCCAACGCAATACCGCCTGTTTGCGCATGCGCATGGGCGGAATGTGTATCGGGTATCCGCCAAAAGCGCTGGCTAACGCCTCATTCAGCTCTCCGCGGGAAACCAGAGTCTCCAGCGGGTCACAAAATAGACCAATATAGCGGGCTTGAGGAAGATAACGGGCAGGCTTTGCGTCAATCTGGACACGCGTGGCCAGCTGCTTTGCTAAACGCAGCTGTACCTGTGCTGGCAGCAACTGCGGTGACTTGAACACGAGGGTCTTGCCTTCACTGTGGAGTAGCGCGTGTTGAATTCTATCGGCCGCGCGAGTACGCCCACGAAGCTCTTTGCAGTCCAACGCCAACAAATCACCCGGGTCGCCACCAGATTCTTTGTGTATAAGCTTGGCAACGTACATCTTGCCCGTTCCACTCGCACCGACAATGGCTACTGGAATATCCACGCCAGCAAGAAAGGCCGCCTGATCTACGGCACCTTCCATATTGTCGGTAACATAGCCCTGTAGCGCGGCCTCAATATTGCCAACTATCTCAACATCGTCGGCTTCTATCTCTGCCGAATCAGCTTCCGTCACTAGGCTCACCTGTTATGTGGGTACGCAAGGCCGCGTAAGTTACCGCCCAATCTCAACGGTTATGCTGCGCCTTGTTGTTATCCATACACCAGATTGTGACGATTTTCGTGTGCTTATGCTATGGGCAGGCCTGATCGGGGGTTGATCCGTGCCCGGGCGCCCTGCGTTAACAGCGACTCACCGAGCATTGGTGCCCACTTCAGGCTATCAAACGTCCAGGTTCGCGACTGAGAGCGCATTCTCCTCAATGAACTCCCTGCGAGGCTCTACATGGTCGCCCATCAGCGTGGTGAAGATCTGGTCCGCTCCAATTGCGTCTTCAATGGTCACCTGCAGCATGCGACGAACTTCAGGATCCATAGTGGTTTCCCAAAGCTGATCCGGGTTCATTTCACCCAAGCCTTTGTACCGCTGAATTGTGTAACCCTTCCTGGCCTCGGACATCAGCCACTCCATGCCCTCGGCAAAACTCTGCGTCTGTAGAACCTTTTCTCCCCGCTGAAAATAGCCCTCTGGCTCGATCAGAGTATTGAGCGTGTCGCCCAGATCGATAAGGCTGCGATACTCTGAGGAGGAGAAGAAGTCGTGATGATATTCGGTATCAGACTCCACTCCGTGTGATATCAACCTGACAACAGGGAAGAAGATGTTCCGCTCAACGTCTTTACGCACAAACACAGAGTACGCACTGCCTTTACTCGCCACGGTAAGTAAGCGCTCACTTAACTGTTCGCAGAATGCGCTCACGGCCGCCTCGTCCGCCAGGTCTTCCACCGTGAGCGAGGCCCCGTAGACTATCTCCCAAAGCACATCAGGTGCGTAGAGCCTGCTCAGTCGATCGACCGTAGCGTTAACGGCGCGGTACATCTGCACCAGCTCCTCTAGGCCACCTCCAGAAATAGCGGGCGCGTCTGGATTAACAAAGATGGACGCGTTCTCGAGAGCTGATTGCGTGAGATACTGGGTAAGCGCCTCATCGTCTTTCAGATACTGGCTCTGTTTGCCGCGGGCGATCTTGTACAACGGCGGCTGGGCAATAAAGACGTGACCGCGCTCAATCAATTCACGCATCTGACGAAAGAAAAACGTCAGTAGAAGCGTTCTAATGTGAGAGCCATCAACATCAGCGTCCGTCATAATGATGATGCTGTGATAACGCAGCTTATCAGGATTAAATTCTTCCTTACCGATGCCACATCCCAAAGCGGTCACAATGGTGCCCACTTCCGCCGAGCCCAGCATCTTATCGAAGCGCGCTTTCTCTACATTCAGGATCTTGCCTTTGAGAGGAAGGATCGCCTGATATTTTCTATTACGGCCTTGCTTTGCTGATCCACCAGCTGAATCGCCCTCAACCAGATAGATCTCGGAAAGGGCAGGGTCCTTTTCCTGACAATCAGCCAGCTTTCCAGGCAACCCGGCTATATCGAGTGCACCTTTACGCCGCGTCATATCACGGGCCTTTCGAGCCGCTTCACGCGCTCGCGCGGCATCCAGCATCTTGCCCACTACGGCCTTAGCTTCCTGAGGGTTCTCCAGCAGGTATTCATTAAACTTGGCATTCATCGCCTGCTCTACGGCCGTTTTTACTTCCGAAGACACCAATTTATCTTTTGTCTGTGACGAAAATTTTGGGTCGGGCACTTTGACAGAAACAATTGCGGTAAGACCTTCACGAGCATCGTCGCCCGTCGTATTCACCTTCTCTTTCTTTGCCAGACCCTCGCGCTCTATATAAGTATTGAGGTTGCGCGTTAGCGCAGCCCGAAATCCGGCCAGGTGAGTACCTCCATCCCGCTGAGGAATGTTGTTGGTATAGCAAAACAGATTTTCCTGAAACGAATCGTTCCACTGTAAAGCCACTTCCACACCAACCCCGTCATCCGTATCAACCTGGAAGTGGAAGGGCTTGTTAACCACCGTTTTGTTCTTGTTAAGGTAGTCAACAAACGCGTTCAAGCCACCTTCATATTTAAAAGTCTCTGTTTTACCCGATTTTTCGTCAGCAAGGACAATACAAACGCCGGAGTTCAGAAAAGCAAGCTCTCGCAAACGCTTGGCGAGCTGATCAAAATGGAACTCGATGTTGGTAAATGTATTGGCAGATGGCTTGAAATTCACCATCGTGCCAGACGCTTCTGTTGTACCAATCTCGGCAAGCGGAGCATCCGGTACACCGTGGCGGTAAACCTGTTCATACATCTTGTTCTCTCGGCGGATAGTCAGCACCAGCTTTTCAGAAAGAGCATTAACCACCGATACACCCACGCCATGCAGGCCGCCGGAGACCTTGTAGGTGTTGTCATCAAATTTACCCCCCGCGTGAAGCACCGTCATGATGACTTCAGCGGCAGAAACGCCTTCCTCGTGGATTTCGGTCGGGATACCCCGCCCATCATCACTCACGCTAACCGATTCGTCCGGGTGAATGACCACCTTGATCTCACTGCAGTACCCCGCCAGGGCCTCATCAATGGAGTTGTCAACAAGCTCGAAGACCATATGGTGAAGGCCCGTGCCATCATCTGTGTCCCCGATATACATGCCGGGCCGTTTACGAACCGCGTCCAGCCCTTTTAGTACTTTGATACTGGATGAATCGTAGTTCTGCTCTGTCTCACTCATTAAAATCAGGCTCTTTCTGGTTGATTACGCTTGATGTTCATCAGCTTAAGCCGTGAACGCTGTTATTTTGCCATGTTCCACGTGGAACATGGTCAGTGGCCTTGCTCCGCTCGCAGGCCAGACGTTGCTGATCTCGTCCGCCTGCACACTGGTTATAAACACCTGCGACCGCATTCCTGCCAGAAGCTCGCAGACCATGCGGCAATGCTCTGAATCAAGCTCCGAAGGTAGGTCATCAACCAGGTAGCTACACGGCTGCGCCGCGCGCCTGTCCTCCAATGCCTGCCCTTGCGCCAACTTTAGCGCACACACCACTAACTTCTGCTGGCCCCGTGAAAGGGTATCTGCTGCGCTGTACCCGCTGATCAATACGCGCAAATCAGCCCGCTGAGGGCCCACATGGGTATAACCATGCTCCAAATCAGATTTCTGACTTTGTGTCAGCGCTTCTGCATAGGACAAACTCTTATCCCAGCCTCGGCGATACCGTATTTCCAGGCCTTCAAGCTCAGGCGCCAGCGCCTCCAACATCGCATGGAAGCGGGGTACCAGCTGCATAAAGTAGCTTTGTCGATATTCGTGTATGGCATCACCAGCCTCTGCCAGGTCATTGCTCCATACTGACAATTCCGACTGGGATATTTTATCACGTCGCAGGATTTTGTTTCGCTGTTTTATGCCCCGCTGGAAGCGGCGCCAGGTGGGGTAAAAACGGTGTTCCACGTGGAACACACCCCAGTCGAGATATTGTCGTCGCGCGCGCGGCGAGCCGACCAGTAGATCAAAACTATCGGCGTTGATCACCTGCAGCGGTAATTGGCCAATAAGATCAGTCACAGATGACGCAGGCTTTCCTGCAACCTTTATCTGGCTTTCACCTGTTAAAAGGCGCCTGACGCCCAGTGACACCGCCCCCTGGCCAAATACAGTACACTGCGGCTTCCCATGCGTAATCAGCGCTTTCGCCGAGCTGCCACGAAAGCTTCGGCCTAGTCCAAGAATATGAATGGCCTCCAGAACACTGGTTTTGCCACTACCATTATGGCCGCTGAATACGTTGATTTCACCGAGGTCCTGCAGTTTAACTTCCTGCAGATTTCGAACGTTGTAGATGTGTAATTGCTTCAATGCCATCAATTCGCCGGCGCGTTGCGCAATTGCCAAAGCCCTGATGGCGCGTGCACGCCTGGGGCAGGGCTCAAGTAGGCTCTAAAAGTGATTAGAGCCGCATCGGCATGACCACATACAACGAGTCACCGCCATCTGATTCTTCCAACATGGCGCTACTGTTGGGGTCAGATAGAGAGAGCCGCACTTCCTCGCCACTGAGAACACCCAGTACATCCAGCAAGTAGCCAACATTAAAACCGATTTCCAGGCTGTCTCCCTCATACTGAACAGTCACCACCTCCTCGGCCTCTTCCTGTTCAGGGTTATTGGCGATGATATCCAGGCTTCCAGTCGTCAGCTTTAGACGCACGCCGCGATATTTTTCGTTTGACAAGATAGCGGTGCGGGCAAACGCCTGTCTGAGATCAAGTCGAGAGCCAACGACAGACTTATCCGGGGAACGCGGCAGAACCCGCTCATAATCTGGAAACTTCCCATCCACAAGCTTGGAGGTAAACGTAAAATCGTTGGTTGTGGCTCGGGCATGGTTGCTCCCGATGACGACCACTATGTCTTCGTCATCTTCAAGCAGAAGGCGATTGAGCTCCAGAACACCTTTGCGCGGCAAAATCACCTGAGTATCGCCCCCCACATCAACGGGAGAGGGTAGGGTGCACATCGCCAGCCGGTGCCCATCAGTGGCCACCACCCGCAACTGATTGCCCTTTAGCTCCAGCAACATACCATTGAGGTAATAGCGCACATCCTGCTGAGCCATTGCGAAGCCGGTGCGGTCGATCAACCGTTTAAGCTCGCCTTGCTTTATCGTGAACTGGTGAGTGCCCATGCTGTCTTCGACAGAGGGAAACTCCCTGGCTGGCAAAGTGGCAAGCGTAAATCTGCTGCGACCAGACCTAACCTTAACCTTGCCATCCTCGGCCGCAAACTCTATATCACTACCTTCAGGTAGCGACTTACAGATATCGACCAATTTCCGTGCCGGAACGGTAACTTCGCCAGGCTCGCCCGCTGATGCGAGCTGCACGCGCCCCAGCAGCTCTACCTCGAGATCCGTGCCGGTCAGCGACAGGCGGTCACCATCGAGCACCATCAGCACGTTGGCAAGAATTGGCAGTGTTTGTCGTCGCTCGACGACGCCGGCTACAAGGTTAAGAGGTTTGAGCAGAGCTTCCCTTGATATAGCGAACTTCATAAGGGGTTTTTTCCTTTTAAATCATATAGTTATAGCAAAAGACCGTGTAATATGCACACAAAACCACTACGGGGCAGCCCGCCTGGTCTACGTCGTCAGCGATCTAAGCAAATTTTTGTAATCTTCTCGCATATCGGAGCTGGTTTCACGAAGTTCCTTGATTTTACGACATGCGTGCAAAACTGTCGTGTGATCTCTTCCCCCAAAACTATCACCAATTTCCGGCAGGCTGTGGTTGGTCAGCTCCTTGGCCAATGCCATTGCGACCTGACGGGGCCTGGCAACGGAACGACTGCGTCTGCGGGACATAAGATCAGCGATTTTGATTTTGAAATACTCCGCCACTGTACGCTGGATGTTGTCGAGACTGACCTGCTTATCCTGCAGAGCAAGCAGGTCTTTCAGGCTCTCCTTGATCAGATCTATGTCTATCGGTCTGGATGTGAAGTGAGCGCTAGCTATCACCCTCTTCAGCGCACCCTCTAACTCCCGTACATTTGATCGCACGCGCTGGGCGATAAAGAATGCTGCATCGGGCGGCAAATCAATTCTGGCTTGCGTTGCCTTTTTCATCAGAATCGCCACCCTTGTTTCAAGCTCCGGGGGCTCCACCGCCACGGTAAGACCCCAACCAAAGCGCGACTTGAGGCGTTCCTCGAGGCCATCGATCTCTTTCGGGTAGCGATCACAGGTCAGGATCATCTGCTGTCCGCCCTCCAACAACGCATTGAAGGTGTGGA